>WFMU01000186.1 GCA_015488935.1 Flavobacteriaceae bacterium
GAATATTCTTGTCCGTAAAATTGTTTATATATATTATTTGGATTATTTACGTTTGGATTACCATTAGCATCTACTGTCATAGCATCCCAATTATCGTGCATTTTTAATTTTTTAATACGTACACCTCCTCCTAATTTATTTCCTGGTTTTAAAAGACGTATCCATGATTTTCTTGGTTTAAACTTCCTTGCACATAATTTTTTATTACGCAAAAGTTCATTTGCTCCATGTAAAATTTCTTCTAACATAGATAACGAAGTTGCTCCTCCTACTTTTTTTGCAATGGTTTTAATATTTTCACTATTAGGGTCTTGGTTTAAGCCAAACACGGCTCTATTTAGTTGATTTCTTCCAAAGTACCAACCTGCTTTTGAAATTGGATTTATTTGGCTATTTCCATTAACGCCGCCTTCTAAATCTACAAATTGCATTGGTATAGCTCCATAATTCTTTCCTCCATCAGAAAATGTAGTAATCTGTTTGCCGTGGTCTATTAGAAAATAACCTTCTACATATTCATAATCATCCTTTGTCATGTTTAGTAAAAATCTAAAAAATATTGGTTTTTCCCAATGATTACCAATGTAATCTTCTTTAAATTCGTTTAAAGTAACACCATTCTTAATTTCTACTACCACATATTTTGCCTCTGATGCACTAACATTAAATAAAGGTCCTGGGTTATAAAGTGTGTTTTTAACACTTGCAATACTCGTAGGTATTGCACTTCCAGAAACACCTACGACCTTATACATTTGCATTGCTTTTTCCCTTTGAACAAATTGATAATCATCTGCTTCATATTCAAGCTCAATCTTCCCACCAGAAGGCAGGTCTATGGAAGTCATACTCCAAGAAGATGCATAATTATCTTGTACTGCTTTATTGGATTGGTTTACATAAGGGAATTCTGCTGAGGTAGTTTCATCATCATAACCACAACCTCCCGTATTTGGCTTGTAATTTCCCCAAATATCATATCCTTTTAAATTATAGTCAGGATTAAGACCATTGTAGTTAAATACATAAGGAGTGTGTTTCCCCATTTTAGAATTTGCATAAGTAAAGTATATTTTATTTAAAGTTAATTTACCATCATCAACATTTGTTCCATAATTATCGTGATTTGGTACACCCTTACAAAGTGCATAATTGTACTCAAAATGTGCTGTTTTAATTGGAATAGCCTTAGCTACTCCATTTTTAATAAAATCTGTTTTGGAAAATAATTTTATCGAATCTAGTTTTTGCATTCTTGAATTTGTATTTTTCCCTCCATCTTTATTTTTAACTCCTAAAGCATCTTTTCTGTCATCTAAATAAAAAATTGCTATATGCGTTTTTGTTTCTATTTGTTTAATATATTTTAATTCCTTTTTACCATACACGTAACTTCCTTTTTGGTCGTGTTTTAACGTAAATAAACCTGCATTATAAGTAGCTGATTTTTGTGCAAATGGCACTCTCCATTTATATACTGGATAATCATTATAGATGAATTTTGTATAAGAACCTAAGTCTGCATCATCAACTCCATTGCCATTTACATCTTCATAATCTGAAGATAATATAGCACTTAATAAATAAGTATGTGCATAACTAGGTGTTATTATATTATTAAAATAATGATCATTACCACTACTATTATTGATAGAATTTTCTGCTCCTTTATAGGTAACAATTCCGGTAGTACAATCTCCTTGATTATTTACTGCAAAGGTTGTTTCTTCTTTTCTAATATTATACGCTGTCTCCCCATAGATATATGTTGAACCATCATTCTTTAAAATTTTATATCCCGCAGTATGGTGTGGTTTAGAATTCTTGTTTTTTGTTATTGTTTTATCTAATAAAGATTCTTTGGCTGTAATTTTTTGAATGGCTAAATTTCGTAATTCTCTTTTGTTTCTAGCAATTTTACCATTTATTTGTGTATCTGTATAAACATGTTTACCGTCTGGCGCAAAAGTTTTTTCTCTATATATATTCGCACCATACTTGCCTATACTACTAGTATTTCCCAATATTTTAATTGCTATTGGAGATGTTCCTCTTAGGATATCGTCTAATATATTTTGTTCCTTATCTACCGTAAATTCTCCGATAGATTTAAAGTAAACATTTTCATAATCCAAATTTAAATTTTTTGTTTTTTGCTTAAAAAAAGTCGTTGCTGGTGTTTCCCATACACCAGTATGACTTTTTGTATGTGACCATACAAATTTACCACCAGTATGAAACCCAGATGCACCTTCTATTTCTACTCCTAAACTTCCTCCATCTCCTTTATCTTCTACATATCTATCATATACATATTGCACTTGACTTCGGAATGGTCTAAACATACCACCAATACCTTGTCCTTGTATTGCGTATAAATCGTAAGTATAATTTGTTGTTGGTAGTACTAATGTATTTTTATTAAATGCCCTATCATTTTCTCTATTAAAATCTAAAATATCGTTTTTAGTTGCGTGTTCTGTATTTTGATATCCATAAGCTCTTTCTTCTTTTACTGGATGTAGTATTCCTTGGTAATTTCCGAAAGCACTAATTCCACCTTCTACATCTATAGACCAAAAATCGGGTCCAAAAGAAAAATTAAAATTAAAATTTGCATTAGTCATTGCAAATCTTTTTGTTGGTGTTACCGTATTATTTACAAAAGACAAACTTCCACTTCCAGATGTACCTGCACTAAAATAGTTACCTTCTTTTTCTCCTTTTTCATTTTTTCTTTGAAATGCAGAACTAACGGAAGTACTCATATTAAAATTTGTTAATCCTTGTCTTGTATTATAACTTACTCCAATTCCTGAATTTATTTTTAATGCGGACTTGTTTGTTTTATCACTCTTAAATTGGAATCCAACATTAGGAGACACATTTACTCCTTCTCCTGTAGAAGAGGATAAATTCATTCCAACAGTAACATTATCGCTCAAAGCAAAAGATATCCCATAAGATGATGTAAAAGAAATACCGTTGTAATTATTATATTGTATAGACATTCCTGCATTTACACTTGGAGCCTCAACACCTGTTAATTGTGCGTTAATATCAATGCCTAGACCAACTGTAATATTCTTTTTTAGGTTATTTTCATAAATCATTTTATCTCCATCAAAATCATCTGGTAATCCTCTTACATTTCTATTAATTTGACCAACATTTAAATTCCATCCTAAACCAACCCAAGAAGCTTCTTGATCCATTGTTATACCAGAATTGTATGAAAGGTTTAGTGGATATCCACCAACATCCATAATAGGTATATTGTAATTAAAATCTCCAGATGCCAAATCAACCATATCTGAAGTACCAATAGGCGTAAAAGAGTTAAATTCTGGCTGTGATGGACATCCTGTTAAGGC
>WFMU01000187.1 GCA_015488935.1 Flavobacteriaceae bacterium
ATATAGGTATATTCAACATCAGCTGGATCTGAAAAGCTATCAAGTTTGATTAATATATCATTAATTTCTTTGGTTTGTATATTTTGTTTTGCTTTTAAAATATCTTTACGCAAATTTTCAATAGTAGCATTATATTTTTCATTGCCATATTGTTTTGCAATTTGATATTCTTTTGCTGCTTTATCTAAATATGCTGTTGCTTTAGTGAAATTTTCTTTATGATATGAAGCTAATTTTGCTTTTAAAAGATATTCTCTAGCTCTTAACTCTGCAAAATGTCTTTTATCATCCTTTGAAATAGTTGTTTTTTCAGAAGCAATTTTTTGTTCAAGTTTACTGATTTCTGAACTAAAACTTTTAGAAAGGTTTTCTAATTTTGTTTTAGCAGTTTTATCGTCATTTTTAATACTTTGTTTAGCAGCGGTAATGTCTGCTTTCATTTTAGCTATAAAATTTTGATAATCTTTATCTGATGAATTTTCTAAATTTGCTAAATGTTTCTCTGCTTTTTTAAGATCTGCATCAGCTTTAAATTTATCGTTTTCAATAATAAAATGTGATTTAGCTTTTTCTAATTGTAATAAAACTTTTTCATGTTCCATTTTATTGTCAAAGTACATCTTGTCATTTGTTAAAGATGTATTAGATTTGTTTTCCATTTTAGAAGCCTCACTTTTAGCTTCTTGCTCTATGCTTTTTACATCTTTTTTAACCCCTTTTGTGGTATTTCTACATTGAGTAAAAGTTAAAGTCATTCCTATTAATACTAGAAATACTACAATTTGTTTTGATTTAATAATTTTCATTTTATTTAAATTTAATGATTAATAAAAAAGCAGTTAATATTTTAACATAATTACTACTCTATCCATATTTATTAGGACAAAGTTAACCTCAACTTAAAAGCTTAAAAACACCTAAAGGTGCTTAAACACTATTTTAACAAAAAATTAATATTTTGATAAAGGCTATTTTTCTTCCTTTGCTTTTTGCCAAGGAAATTTTCCTTGTAACTCAACCTCTAATGATAAGCTCATTATTGTTCTTATAAAAACAATGATTGCTAATACAGAAACAGACATAATTGTAGGGTCTGTTACTACGGTTGCCATAATATCTGCTGCAATAAGAATTTCTAAACCAAGTAAAATAGATTTACCTAAATATTGCCTTAGTTGCGTGTAATTTCTATTTTTAGATTTTTCTTTTGAAAAGAAAAACACAAAAAAAGAGTAAAGAATTCCAATAAAAATAGTGGCAACTCCTATTGCTTCAACAGAATCTGCTAAATAATTAATATAAAATTTAATAATATTCATTAGTTATTCATTTTTTAAAATAGGTATCTTTTTTTTGGAATATAACCAAGCTCCAATGGTCAATGCTATATAAACAAAAATAATAGCTATCATTTGTTCCCATTTATGCGTGAATTCATAATAAAGAATTAAAATACCTCCAACACCTAAACCTATTATTGCTAATATTGTGATTAACGAAGATGAATTGGTTTTTTCTTTAATCTTAAAATTGATAATAGCCATTAACAATGAAACCACTAAGAAGGTTATACTACCAAACTCTACTAATAGTCTTAAACCTCCTGCAATAATTAAAATAGCAGCCATAACTGCCATTGATATCACAGCAATTACAGGAATATTATTCTTTCTAACGGCTAATTTACTTGGTAATAATCCATCTGATGCAATTTCTGCCATTTGTCTTGACGAACCAAATAAAGTACCACTAATTGCACTACTTGTTGCCAATATAGCACCAACTATAACCATTGTTTCGCCAATACTACCAATAGCATTTTTGGCACCTGCTGCTAAAGCATATTCCTTATCTCTTGCCATTTCATCTAAAGGAATTGCAAACAATGCACCTATTGCAATAATTACATATAGCAAAATAACAATAGTAATGGCTGTATAAATAGCTTTTGGCGTGTCTTTTTCTGGTCTTTTCATTTCGTTTACGGCATTGATTACCAATTGAAACCCTTCGTAAGCAACAAATGTTAATGATGCTACAATTAGAATGTTCATAAAATTAGACGAACCAAAATCCGCTTTCATATTATGCATAAATACTTGCGTATCTATATTTCTATGCTGAATTAAAACGACTGAAATAATAGTAAGAATTATAAGTTTTGTGTAAACCATAACATCTTCAATTTTTCCCATTCCATTAACGCTCCAAACATTAATTAATGTAAACAACGCTAAAACTCCTAAAGCAATTCCTTTACGAGCCCAAATATTGTTCGCAAAATCACTTCCACTAATTGCATAAGACGAAAAAGTATAAGCGTAGATTGCTAGTGTACTGATATAACCAAAAATAACCAACCAACCTATAACGGCTGATGGAAATTTGGCTTTGGGATAAGTTCTTTTTACAAAGGCATAAGTTGCTCCTTCATCTCTATAATACAATCCTAATTTTACATAAGAATATGCAGCTAATGCAGCTACTAATCCACCAATTGCTATTGCAAAAGGTGTTAAAAAACCAATTAAACTTACAGAAATACCCAAAAT
>WFMU01000188.1 GCA_015488935.1 Flavobacteriaceae bacterium
ACCTTACACCATTCTATTCCTGTAGATACATTAGAAGATGTAAATAAAGTAATTGAAATTATAAACAAAACAAAATAGATTTTCTATTTTTGTTTCAAACAAAATAATAAATGAAAAAAGTTAGCATAATTTTAGCATTGGTACTTCTAATTACTACTTCTTGTAATGATGAAATTGAAATAAATTTAGGAAAAATTATAGAAAATACTACCAATTTTCAAGTAGATTTTGATGGGGAAACTTTTATTGCAGATACAGCAACAGCTTATGTATATAATGGTGTAACTACAATTATTGCAAAAAAATACGATACCAAAGAATTTGTTGTGCTCTCATTAAATGCAGTTGAAATAGGCTCTTATATTTTAGCACCTAACCAAAGTGAAGGTGCCATTTATTATAAAAAGGATTTAGAAAAACCTTTTATCACTAATGCCACAGAAATAGGTGGAAGAATAGATTTATCTAAAATAGATTATGATGCAAGAAGTGTTTCGGGAACATTTTCGTTTGTAGGAAAAAGATATACACAACAGTTTGACACTCTTGGAAATCCGATGCTAGATACAAATAATAATTTGGTGTTTACCGAAGAAGTTAAAACATTCTCAAATGGAATTTTTACAGATATTGTATTGGCATTAACAGCACCAGAAAATTTAGATGGTACACCAGAAACCAATACAAATGAGTTTTTTGTTAATATAGATACAACAGATAACAGCACAGACGATGGAACAGAATACGTAGAAACATTAGTAACGGCACATAAAGAAACACAAGGTGGTTTTACCTATATTGTAATTACTGCAAAACGAGCAGAACAAGAAAGTATTGTACTTAAAATACCTGCAGCACAGAATACAGGAAATGCAGCCATAAAAAGTATTGTAGCAATTGGCGATGAAATTGTTGGAAACTACACCTTAAATCAAGCTAATTATTATTTGGCAGTAAATCAAAATACAGACTTGTTGAATTTAACAGTATATAATGTAGCAACAAAAAAATTAGAAGGAACATTTAATTTTGATGTGGCAAATGTAATTACAGGAGAGATTGTTCATTTTTATGGAGGTAGTTTTAAAGTGACTTATACCGAATAGTTTTTAGAAAAAGAGCAAAAGCTGAATTTACAATACTAAAAATGATCGATTTCTAAAAAAACATGTCAAAAAATATAGATACACTAAATCCGATAGATTATATATTAATAAAAGGCGCAGCATTGCACAACCTTAAAAATATAGATATGGCAATACCACGAAATAAATTAGTGGTAATTACAGGATTATCTGGCTCTGGAAAATCAAGTTTGGCATTTGATACTTTGTATGCCGAAGGACAACGCAGATATGTAGAAAGCCTTTCTTCGTATGCAAGACAATTTTTAGGAAAATTAAACAAACCAAAGGTCGATTTTATTAAAGGAATCTCACCAGCCATAGCTATTGAGCAAAAAGTAAATAGTACAAATCCGCGCTCAACTGTTGGAACAACTACCGAAATTTACGACTATTTAAAACTATTATTTGCCAGAATAGGAAAAACCTATTCGCCGATATCTGGTAAAGAAGTAAAAAAAGATAAGGTTGCAGATGTTGTAAACCATATAAAAAAACTCGAAAAAGGAACAAAGTTGTTACTGTTAGCACCTATTGAACTAGAAAATGGAAAAGATGCAGAAGTTTACTTAAATGTATTGTTGCAACAAGGATACTCTAGAATTAAAATAGAAGATGAAGTATTACGAATAAAAACACCTTTTGAAAAAAGTTTTATTAAGCAATTTAGTAAGGCTAAAAATGTTTTTTTAGTTATAGATAGAGTTGTAGTACAACATAACGAAGATTTTTATAATCGTTTGGCAGACTCGGTACAAACCACTTTTTACGAAGGAAAAGGATGGTGTACATTACAAAATTTATCTACTGAAAAAGAAAATACGTTTAGCAATAAATTTGACTTAGACGGTATGTCGTTTTTAGAACCAAATACGCATTTTTTTAGTTTTAATAATCCCTATGGAGCCTGTCCAACATGTGAAGGTTACGGAAATATTATAGGAGTTGATCTCGATTTGGTTATACCAAATACCTCGCTATCAATTTACGAAGATGCTATAGTACCTTGGAAAACGGAGCGATTTAAAGAGTATAAACAAGCATTAATAATGCATGCAGCCTCAAGCGATATACCAATTCATAAACCCTATTTTGAACTAACAGAAAAACAAAAAAAACAAATCTGGACAGGCAATAATAAATTTAATGGATTGCAACACTTTTTTGCTTATTTAGAAAAGAAAAGTTATAAAATACAATATCGTGTTATGCTATCTCGCTATCGAGGTAAAACAACTTGTACCGATTGTAATGGAAATAGATTGCGAAAAGAAGCCGATTATGTCAAAGTAGGAAATGCATCTATCTCCGAATTAGTACAATTGCCATTGGATGAATTATTGCACTTTTTTAATCAGTTAAAACTAAATAAATACGATGTAGAAATAGCAAAACGACTGTTGGTAGAAATAAAAAATAGACTGCAATTTTTAAATGATGTAGGATTGAGTTATCTAAATTTAAACAGACCATCAAATACCTTGTCTGGAGGAGAAAGTCAACGTATAAATTTAGCAACATCGCTCGGAAGTAGCTTGGTTGGTTCTATGTATATTTTAGATGAACCAAGTATCGGATTGCATCCAAAAGATACCGAAAGATTAATTAAAGTACTAAAAAATTTACGAGATTTAGGAAATACCGTAATCGTTGTAGAACACGATGAAGACATCATGGCAGCAGCAGATTATATTTTTGATATTGGACCAGAAGCAGGAACATTTGGTGGAGAATTAGTAGCAGAAGGAAGCTACAAACAACTACTAAAAACAGACTCGTTAACTGCAAAATATTTAAACGGAACTGAGCGTATTGAAGTACCAACAAAAAGAAGAAAAGCCAAAAATTACATTACAATAACTGGAGCAAGAGAAAATAATTTACAAAATATAAATGTAGATTTTCCATTGCAAAACTTAACAGTGGTCACAGGAGTATCTGGAAGTGGTAAAAGTACTTTGGTAAAAAAAATACTCTATCCAGCAATCCATAAAAAATTAAATCAATACGGAAGTAGAGCAGGAGAGTTTAGTAAAATAGAAGGTAATTTTGAAAGTATAAAGCATATCGAATTTATCGATCAAAATCCAATCGGAAGATCCAGCCGCTCTAATCCAGTTACCTACATAAAAGCATACGACGATATACGAGCATTATTCGCTTCACAACAATTATCTAAAATTAGAAACTACAAACCAAAACATTTTTCGTTTAATGTAGATGGCGGAAGATGCGAAACCTGCAAAGGCGATGGACAAGTAATTGTAGAAATGCAATTTATGGCAGATGTACATTTAACTTGTGAAACCTGTAAAGGAAAACGATTTAAAAAAGAAGTACTAGAAGTAAAATACAATAAAAAAAATATTGCAGAGGTATTGACACTTACCGTAGATGAGGCAATTGCTTTTTTTACAGAATCTAACGATAAAAAATTAGTAAAAAAACTACAACCATTACAAGATGTTGGATTAGGATACGTTCAATTAGGGCAATCTTCCTCCACATTATCTGGAGGAGAAGCACAACGTATAAAATTAGCAACCTTTTTAATAAAAGGTACTACAACAGAAAAAACATTATTTATTTTTGACGAACCAACCACAGGATTACATTTCCACGATATAAAAAAACTCATTAAATCCTTTAACGCATTATTAGAAAATGGACATACCATTATTGTTGTAGAACACAATATAGAATTGATAAAAGTAGCTGATTATATTATCGATTTAGGATTAGAAGGTGGTAAAAAAGGAGGACAACTTATATTTCAAGGAATACCAGAAGATTTAATAAAAAACAAACAATCTTATACAGCTACTTTTTTAAAGGAAAAAATTTGAGACTATCTATCAAAATTTAAATAACATCAAGCATTTATTGTATTTTTTTCTTCCACTTTCATATTGCGCTCACGTTTGTAACGTTTTTATCAGTAGGTCGTCTTGATTATAAAGATAAAATAGTTTAAATATGAAAATACTAGTTAAAATTTTTAAAGGCACACTTATTACAATCATTACACTACTAATTGTAGGAATATTATACATTCGATTTACAAGAAAAGTTGATGTAATGATTTTTCAATCAAGAAATTTTAAAACAAATAAAAAATTAGAATCAAAATTTAAGTTTGAAGAAGATTTTGTTCCTGTAGCAAAAAATATAACACTACATACCGCATTATTTAAACCAGATTCTATAGCGCCTATTGCCACAATTTTTCATCCAATGGGAAAAGGAAGCAACCTTCTTAATGTGCAAAAATTTTATCCATCATTAATAAAACAAGGATTTCAAATATTTACTTTCGAATATAGAGGTGTTGGTAGTTCTACTGGTGAAGCAAAAAACACTCAAAATTTAAAGAAAGATGTATTGTTTTTATTTGATAAATTAGTAAAAAAACCATCTGTAAAAAATAAACCAATTATTGTTTGGGGACAATCTATGGGAAGTGCATTTGCTACAATGACCGCAAAAGAAAGACAAAATAAAATAAGTGGATTGGTAATTGAAGGTGGTTTTAGTTCTTTTCCTGATATCGCAAAAAAATATGCAGCATTCATACATTTAGAAAATTTTAAATGGTTAATACCTTTAGTAATGCACAACGATTTTCCTGCGGATAAAGAAATTACTTACATTCATAAACCTACTGTAATTATTCACAGTACCGAAGATAAAGCAGTACCTTATGAATTAGGTAAAAAACTATATGCTTCTTCAAATAAAGAAAATACAAGATTTTGGACAATTAATGGCGCACATGTACAAGGAATTAAATTATATGAAAAAGAATATGTTCAAGTATTTATGGATATGATTAAATGAAAATATTGTAAGATAGAATTATATCCATAAATAATAGATGCATAAGTTTTTAGTCAATATATTTTAGTTTACTATAGAGCTTTGGTCAATTTTAACTTCTTCAAACATTTCATCATAACCAATAAAAAGTCCTTTAATCTTTACAGTTTCACCTTTTTTAACAGAAACATTTTCCTTAAAAACACAATTAATTTTTTTGTCTAAAGTAATGGATTTACCATCTACAGCAGTAACCATACCTTTTACTTCAATAACTTTTTCGCTATATTTTTCGGTAGCTACATTTTCGCTAGATGCAAATTCTTTAGCCAATGCAGAAGCGTTAATTTCTATGTCTGGAGTAGCAGTTGCAATTTCTTTTGGAGCAGCCATAACGTAATTATAGGTCAAAAATCCTGCAATTGCAACAAAAAGAACG
>WFMU01000189.1 GCA_015488935.1 Flavobacteriaceae bacterium
CATAAATAGTATATACACTATCTGCTTGTGCTTCTTTTTTATTTAGTTGTAGTATTTCTTTATAATAAAAATCGAGATGTCTTTTGGTAATGGTATTAAACCGTTTTTTACTTAGGTTTAATAGTTTTGTAAAACTTATAAATAACGCTAATTGCGGATTTATATCGCCACCATTATAAACCTCTGCCACTTTTTTTAATTCTTTGGTTGCATTGTGAAATGGTTCCCAGTTTCCTTGTGGATTTTTATAATCTTCTCCATCAAAAAAGTTGATGCTTGTTGCAAATTTTTGTGCAAAATTCATCCAATCTTCTACACCAAATCCCATTAATTTAATGGTTTCTGGGTCTAACGAGGTTTTATAACGCATTTGTTGCGTTGTTCCTTCTCGTTGTCTGATTAATTTATTTTCTGGACAATCCTTCATCTTTGCTTTCTATTAAATATCTGTTCCTTCTGTTAGATAATATGGAAAAACAATATTTCTTCTATTGTTTGTTGCTCTTACGATATAATCTACTTTTATTAATAATTTACCTTCAAGGATGTTTTGTACATCCAATCCTATTTTTTGTACTTTTATTCTTGGTTCGTACAATAAGATGGCTTCTTCTATTCTCTTTTTTATACTATTTATTTGTGTTGAGTTTAAATTTTCAAATACTTTATCAGAGAGGTCACATCCAAAGTTTGGTCGCATTACTCGTTCTCCTCTTCTGGTTGTAACAATGATTTGTAAACTTTTTTCTATATCATCAATATCTGATGTCATATAGGTTACGCCTCTTTTTTGGTTAAACCGTGGTGGAAAATCCCATCCTGTTCCTAAATATGATTTTATTTCGCTCATTATCCTCCTATTATTACGGTTTGACATCCTAGTGTTATTGCTCCACCATGTGCTGTTGAGTCACCAACTCTTGCTGCTGGCATTCCGCCAATTAAAACGGTTCCAGAACCTGATACGATGGTGTCTGGAGGTCCTGTACATACTAAAGAATCGCCTACTTTGGCTGCTGGTAAACCTCCTATTAGTACCGTTGCTTCTCCTGGTGGAAGAATTGGTCCTCCTACATGAGGTACGGTTCCTGTTACCATCGGACAGGTATGCATGTCGGTTATTCTTGCTGCTGCTGGCATAATCTTATTTATTTTTATATAATTTTATTTCTCCTCTCTATTCTCTTCTCACTTTTCTATTTTTTCTTCTCTCTAATTAATCTGCACTACACCTCCTTTTATGGTAGTACTTGCCGAGCCAGATACTTCGGCTGTTGATGATGCTTCTGCTTTAAATCCAGCACTTGCAGTTATCTCTACATTTACTCCATCTATTTTTACATCTCCTGTAGCACTTAAAATAATATCTTTGCCTGATGTGATACTTATTCCATCGCTATTCATAAGTATTACATTGTTATTTTCATCTTTAATATTTACTTCGGCGGCATCGTCATCAATACTTATTATTTTACCATCTGGTGTATCTAGCGTAATGCTTTTTTTATCGTCGTTTAGCGTTATTTTTATTTCGCTATTTGTCATAATTACCTTTTCAAAATTATCGTCAGCATAGCTTATTGGTGAAGTATTTGTGTTACTAAACAATGAACCTAAGACTATGGCTTGATTTGGGTCGTCATTTAAAAATCCTATTAATACTTCATTTCCTATATCTGGTAAAAAGTGAACACCGTAATTTTCTCCTGCGTGTAGTGCTAATACTCTAGCCCAAATTCCATCTTCTTTTTCACTTATAATAGGTAGTTTTACTTGTATTCTGTGTTCTTCTTCTGGGTCTCCTTCTAGGGCACTTACTACACCTATATGCAAACCATTTATTGCTGGTAACATTGCTGCTGCAGGGATTTGGCTTACTTTATAGGTTTCTGAAAACCATTCGTTATCTAAGCCAAATTTTATGGTTGTAAGCCAATTTCCTTCTTCTATTTCGTGATTTACTGCACTTACAAACACATCGCCATTAAATCGATCGCTCATTCCTTCGAGTGTAAGTAATTTTCCGGGTAAGATATCGTGTACTCCTTGTATTGTAACGGTTCCACATATTTTACTGAGTTGTTGTAGTGTGCTTTTACCATTTACCCACGATTGTAATATTTCGTCTGCTATTTTTCCAGCATGTTTTAATGTAACACTTTTTGAGCCAGATGCTGTAGCTAAATCTGATGATGATAGGTTTCCTGTTGCATTGAGATTGCTGTTTTCTGCTGTTTTTGTTACTATTTCTTGGTCCGAAAAATTCCACGTAGAAGCTTCATAAGCTTCGTATTGGTTTCTGGCATCTATTTCTGCTTCAAAGGCAAAAACATTATTTCCATAAGTAGCTTTATGTTCGCTTGTTTGACTTACATCTGGTTCTTTTATGATTATTTTTCCATCTTCTACCAAACATATTTTGTTATTTATTTGAGTTCTTGTTTGTAAAAAATCCCAATCAGTAGTATAATATTGTACCAATTCGTTATGTTTAAATGTGGTAGATTCTACTTCACTTTTTAAGCCATTATCTTTTATTATTTCTTCAAATATTTCGCTTTCGGTACTTTCGTAAAATATTTTATTTTTTTTACCTAAGGTTAGTTTAAAGGCTTCGTCTTTACATTCGATTAATAAATAGCTTGTGTTTTTATTAGATTTTATGGTATGCTTGGTTATTATTCCTTTAAAAATGGTTTCATCTTCAAATTGGTATCCAGATTTTATATGTATTTTTTCTCCTGGTTTAAATGTATTATCGTTACTTGCTTTAAATTCTTGTGTTACTGCATTCCCATCAATTATTAAAATATTTGCTGTAGGTATTCTGTTACATGCTCTATATACTACAATGCTTTTTATACCAAAATTAGAGGTAACATCTGTTTCTCCATCGCCAACTAAAAGTTGGAATGTTATTAAGGTTTTTGGTTTAGAATCTATGTTTGCTACTAATGGCATTAATTTTTGGTTTTATCTAATGGTGGAAAAAATATTTCTTGTCCTGGTACTAAATTTCTAAAGTTTAATAAGTTATTTACTCTTGCTACTTCTAAATAGTATTTTGCATCGCCATAAATATTATAGGTCATAAACGGTAATGTATCTCCTTCTTTTACAGTTCTTATATGTGTTAAATCTGGCGATTCTTTTTCTTCTTTTATTTTTCTAAGTACTTCATTTATGGTGTTAATACATGTAATACTTATTTCGGCTCTTATTGGATATCCTTGCGGATTAAATAGTTTATAGTTTATATCTACTTTTTTAATTTTACACTGTACTACTAGTTTTGCGTAGGTTATTTTAATGAAATTGGTATCGTGTGTTTTACCATTCATTTCAAAAAGTGCTTTTTTAAATTTTTCAACATCCTCACTTATTCCAATATCTGTGGTTTCATCTACATCTAAAAAAGGGACTAAACTTGTTAGTTGTTCTACATAATTTTCTTTGTATTCTTTAAATATTCCTGTACTATCTAACAATAGTTTTAATGTAAATTCTCCTGGTTTTATATGATTGAATTTTTGTGCTGTTCCACTAGAGTTTGCTGGCTGATCTTCTTTATAACTAATGCTATAACTCTCTTTAAAAGATTCTGGATTTATTAGAACATCAATTGCTTCTAATTTATCACCTTCGTTAAACTTATCATCTGGATAAGTTTCTATTACCATTTTTACAAATTCTCCTTCTGGAAATATCATAACTAACGTTCTTTACGGTTTTTATTAATCTTCTGTATTGCTTCCATCGTTTCTTTTGCA
The DNA here is from genome assembly GCA_015488935.1 of Flavobacteriaceae bacterium. Classification (GTDB taxonomy): domain Bacteria; phylum Bacteroidota; class Bacteroidia; order Flavobacteriales; family Flavobacteriaceae; genus S010-17. Next base: position 3,771 of record WFMU01000189.1, read on the forward strand.
GTCCACTTTTCTGTTTTATCTTTTCCTGTAGATTGCTGTCCGCTAATAATTACTTTAATTTTTAAGTTTTTTATTTCAATTGCCATTACAGAATCGTTTTAAAATATTTGTATTTTAGTTCTAGTGTTTGGATAACAATTCCTGGTGTTTCTGCATTGAGTTCTCCTATTTCAAATTTAAGTGGATATGCACCAACCACATTCCAACTTTGTACTGGCAAATGGTTTTCATCCATTAAAATAATGATAAGATCAAGAGGTTTAAATTGAAATTTTTCATAGACATCTTCAATCCATTTAGTTAATAAAGATGGTACGCTCTTTAAACCTCTTTTTAGTGTTAATGTAGAAAATTTAAGTCCTTTTGGTATTTCGTGTACAAATCTATTTTCGCCACCTTCTGTATAACTTTCTGTTTCAATGGTAACACTTAAGCCAGATACAGATTGAAATGCCATATCAATTGGATTTGGTAATAAACCATGGAAATAAACCACAAAGTGGTATCCTACAACTGGATAGGTAAATTTATCTAATATTGCATCACCTAAGCCCATTTATTAATCATTCTGAATGGTTAATCCTTCATGTTTTAAAACCAATGTTTCTATGGCTATTTCGTTACCCATTGCTTTTAAATCTGTAGATTGTATTTTCATTGGCCATACATTCTTTAGTTTCCAAACTACCACTGGAGCATGTTCTTCGTCTAATAAACTTATGGTAATATCTCTACGTTCTACTTTATTCATTTTAATGGTATTCATCCAGCTATAAAATTCATTATCGCTTTTAAATACGCCTCTTTTAAGTGTAATATCAGAATACTTAACCATTCCAGGCATATTTATTTTACTAAATTCTAAACTAGAACCATCTCTGTATTCTAAAGGTTCTATTTCTATATCTAGTCCAGATACTTCTTGAAATCCTATTTTTGTTCCTCCCCATTCTACTTGAAAGTGGAATTTTGCTATTGGATATGCTTCTGCCATAATTTTATTTTTTAATTTTTTATACTTTTATTTTTTACCTGTTTTTAAGATTCTTGCATTTTGTGAGAGAATTTAAGTACTATAAATTCTGCTGGTCTTACTACTGCCATTCCTATTTCTATATTCATTATTCCATTTAAAACATCTTGTGCTGTCATGGTTTGATTTAAACCTACGCGTACATAAAATGCATCGTCTGCTTTTGCTCCTGCTAAAGCTCCTGCTCTCCATTGATTGGTTAAAAAGTTTTCTATCATGGCTCTAACTTTTACCCAAGTATTGGCATCATTTGGTTCAAATACAAATTGTTCGGATGCTTTTTTAACGGATTCTTCTACCATATTAAAAAATCTACGTACTGGTACATATCTCCATTCGTTATCGTTTCCTGCAAGTGTTCTTGCTCCCCAAACTAAAGTTCCTTTTCCTGTAAATGAGCGTATTGCATTAATACTTTTTCCAGATGTATCTATATTTAATCTTCCATTTAATTCGTGTGTAACTTTTACGGTTGGTTTAATCACATAGTTTAAAGATACATTTGCTGGTGCTTTCCATACGCCTCTATCGCTATCTACTCTAGCATATACTCCTGCAATACTGCTACTTGGTGGAAGTATTACTTTTATTTTATTTAGTTCTTTTTTAATGGCGTTGTAGGCTTCGTTATCTAAAGTTTCTGCATCTGCTAAAGAATGTCCGTTTAAAATTCCTAAACCACCTCCAGTTGTAACTATTGCTGCAACTGCATTAAGAATAGGGTTATCAATTTTATCTATTATCTCTCCTTGAACATCAACTATTGCTGCTGCGTTTGCTTTTACTCCTGCTGGAGTTGTTTCTGCTTGTGTTGTACTACTAATATAATCATCTTTACTATCTTCTAAATCAAAAATTGCTTGACGTAATTCATCGGTTATTTTTGAATTTAATGTGTTTGATAGAGTTATTGCTGTGGCTTTTTCTGCTGGATTTGATGCTGCATCTGCTGCATCATTTGTTGCGTTTACAATTATTTCAGATTCTACTATTGCTTTTTCTATATTGGTTACTAATGCATCTATTGCTGTAATTACATCTGGTACTAATGCAATTGCATCTGTATCGTTTCCTGCACTATCTATTGCAGTAACCGCAGTACCTATTGCAGTAACTAATGCTGCTTTATCTGCTTCTAATGTTACTAATTTTGCTAATGCATTATCTATTTTTGTTTTTGCTATTGGTGCTGGTGACGCACCTCCTGTATGTGAAATGGTTACATTAGACTCATCTATTCTATAATTTAATATTGTTTTTAAACGAGGAAAATATACTGCACCATATTTTTTTGTTTCTGCATCGGATGTAATTCTATTTCGTACACCTTCTGGGTCATTCATTTCTACATCATCATCATCAGAATACGTATCTATAATGGTAAATCTATCTTGTAAGTCTTTACATTGTGTTAATGCATTATTGTACAAACTATAAAAATCGGAATCAGAGCCTAATGATTTTGCATCTGGAAATAGTATTAAGGTTGGTTCATCTTCTTTGGCTAATGGTGTTAATCCGCCATTTAATAGGGCAAAATCTGGTCCTGCGGCATTATATTTAGCAACAGATATAATCCAACAAGGACCTCCTCCATTTGCAAAATACATCTGCATGGCGTAGTACATAAAGAATTTAGATTTGTCTGCTGTAGATGGTTCGTTAATAGTGATGTTTTTATTTCCATCTGCATCTTCTACTACGGTAGCAGTAAATTTTGTTTCTTTTTCTGCTTTTCCAAAATAGGTTATATATTCTAATAGAGAGGTTATTCTGGTAGGTACTCCTACTAAACTTTCGTTGTCTTTATCTGCAATTTCTGTATATCCTATAAATGCTGGTATTGCTGTTTCTACTTGAGCTACCGATGGCGGAAATTTTGATATTTCTTCCACATAAACTCCTGGTGTTTTTAATGTACTTGCCATAATAATTTAGTTTTAATTATATTTTTATTTTAAATTCAAATTTTGTTTCGTTTCCTGCTGTGATATTTGCATTAGATATTGCTAGTTCAAAAGCGGCATCTGGCTTTCTAGAACTTGTAATATTATTATCTACCGTTTCTACTCCATTTAACATTCCTACATTGTATTTTATATACTTATTGAGGTCTAAATCTTCCCAAATAGTATCTTTTTTATATCTTTTGTTTGTTGTTGCATAAAATGTTAAAGTAATATCTGCTGGTGATGGTAGCCAACTTATTGCATTTCCATTTTTAACATAACCAACTACTTTTTTATTAATTACTGGTACTCCATCTATTATAATTGTTTCGTCTTCCGTAATTGGGTCAAATAGTTCGTTTTTTTTATATAAAACAAGTAATCCTTTTGGGGTTTGTTTTACATGTAGTTTGTATTCTTGTATTTTTTTTGCCGTTGTTTTATCAGGAAAAAATGTAACATACGCTTGTGTTAAGAATTCACTATCGTGCTCTAAGGTAAAACTACACATTGGTTTATATGAATGATTAAATCTACTCATAATGTTCTAATTTACTGTCTATACTAGAAACGATGGCGCTTAATTTTTCGTCATCTTTTTCTAATGCTACTACTCTTGCTTTATAGATAATACTTGGTAAATGTTTTCCACCAAACATTCCCCAAATATTATTTAACTGTTCAAATGTTGGTGAGTATAATTCCAAATTCAATTCTAAATTATCACCATCAGATTCAAATTGTATTTTTTTATTTTGCTGAAAAAATTTTATAGTTCTATTTATAATTGCTACAGCTTTATCGTATTGTAATATGGAAGTAAATAGTAAATAATAATTTAGGTGAATTTTTGGATATCTTTTATCTACTTTGTATGCACCACCACTTTTTACCAATCTTTTGTTTGGAAAGTTTTTTAACGTACTTTCTTCTTCTATTCTAATGATGGTAACTAGTAAATTGCCTCCATCAAAATTATCAATATTAGCATCGTATCTTGCAATATTTCCTGCTGCTAAAGAAACGGCATTTAGCTGACTGTCTTCTTTAATGAAATCAACCAAGCCTAAATCTTCTTTTAATGTTTTTACAAACTTATTTATCATAATATCTAGTAAACTAAAAGTTTAATTACAGATAATTTTTATCTTGTTTTTAATAAACTTAGCTATGATAGTTGTTAGGTAAGAGTTATAGCAAGTTTTCTAATAAAAACAATTTTCAAATAATTAATACCGCAAAGTTAAATCACTATTTTGATTATTCTTCAAGGGTATCTCCCCCTTTTTTTACTCTACTTTATTGTTATTCAAAAGTAGAAATAAAACCTTATGTTGCTTTTAAATATATTATCTGTCTCTTATACACATCTCCGA
>WFMU01000190.1 GCA_015488935.1 Flavobacteriaceae bacterium
GCAGCAATACTTACCGCAATTTCTTCTGGTGTTTGGCTTTTTATTGGTATGCCAATTGGAGCGTAAACGGCATCTAATGTGTTGTTTGTAAAACCAGCCTCTCTCATCATTTCAAACATTGTTTTTATTTTTACTTTAGAACCCAAAACACCCAAATAATAATGCTTTTTATTTATAATTTGTGTTAGTATTTGTTTGTCATCAGCAAACTTACTTGTCATGATTGCAACAAAATTATTAGGCGCAATATATTTTTCAATTTCTTGGTAATTTACAAGGTGTTTTTCGTGAGCAAATTCGTTTTGTTCTAATGTATTTAAATCTTTTCGGTTATCAAAAACCACTACATGAAAACCCAATTGATTCATTATTCGCGAAGTTGCCAAACCAACATGACCTGCACCTATAATGTAAAATATTTCTTTGTAGCCAATTTGCTCCTTAAAACGCCATTTCTCTTTGTTGTAAAAATCAAACTGTGTTTCTAATACGGTATCCTTAAAAAACAAACCATCTTGATTTAATTCTAGCGTTCCCTTTTTATTATTCTCTAAACTAGCAATAATCTTTTCTATTGCAGGAATATTATTAGAATTTAACGGATGGAAAACCACCGTTTGCTCTCCAGAACAAATCATTCCAGAGCTATCTTTTGCATTTCCTTGGTGCACTTGTCGCTTAAATAAAATTTCTAGTTTATCTGCTTTTAAATCCTTTTTTACTTTTTCTACAAATTGGTATTCCATAATACCACCGCCAATAGAACCCGAAATAGAGCCATCTTCAGATACAAACATTTTAAAACCCTGCCGCCCTGGAGAACTACCAATATTTTCTACTACGGTTAGTAAATACATTTTTTGGTTATCTTGTAATTTTTGAAGTATTTTTTTATAGAAGTTCATTGTTGTTCTTTTTTTTGCAGAGTTACCCAGCCATCACAAAGATACACAGAGATAATATATCATTACGAAAAGTTTTCTTTTTCTTTTTAAGAAAACCAGGTTTCACTCATGGCGTAATAAATTGCCATGATTCCAGAGAAAATGGCACTTGCCATAAATCGCCAATCGAGTTTTATTTTATTTTGAATGCTGTAATTTGCAATTGCCGAAATAGGAATATTTACCAAAAATGACCAAAAAGCAATCTGTAATAAATGGATATTTATAGCATTGTAATTTTGTGAGAATAACTTGATAAAAAACAAATGCCTAGCTATCCACAGCGGATTAAAATAAAGAATTGCCAATATTGTTTTATGGATTGTTTTTTTTATTCCTTTTAAATTCGTTGTTTTTTTGTCTATCCATATAAAATAATTCGGAATTTCAAATGCGTAAATGGTAGCACCAACCAACATCATTCCTAATACACGAATCCATGAAAACTCGTGAAGCATTAAGGATGCTAATGTATCACCTAGACTGTAGATGATTGCTCCTTTTAATATGTTTTGTTTTGTGTAAACCATTTTTATTCTTTTTTTTTCAGGTAAAGATGCTAAGCTGTTTTTCACTTTTTATAATCCAACATCCAATCCCGAGATTTCGGGACAAAATCCAAAATCCAATCCCGAGACTTCGGGACAAAATTCAAAACCCAACACTCACAACCTCTGTCTCACAACTTCATAAAGAGCAATTCCACACGCAACCGAAACATTTAAAGATTCGATACTACCATACATTGGTAATTTTGCTTTAAAATCGCTATTTTTTAGTATAGAAGGTGAAATTCCCCTATGCTCAGAGCCCATAATTAAAGCCGTAGGTTTTTTTAAATCGACACTATAAATTAGCTGATCTGTTTTTTCGGTAATCGAAACAATCTGTATTTCCGATGCTTGTAAAATAAATAAAGCATCTTTAATATGTTCTACTTTACAAATCGGAATATTAAAAGCAGCACCAGCAGAAGTTTTAATAGCATCTGCATTTAAAGGAGCATTTCCATGATTGGGAATAATAATTCCGCTTACATTACTACATTCGGCAGTTCTAATAATAGCACCAAAATTACGGACATCGCTAATTTGGTCTAAAAGTAAAAAAAGAGGTGTATTTTCAGATTCGAGTTCTTTTTCGATTAAAGTTTCTAAATCCTGAAAAATAATTGCCGAAATTTTAGCAACAGCACCTTGGTGATTTTGAAATTTAGAAAGTTTGTTTAGCTTTTCAATCGGAACAAAACTAGAAGCGATTTTATTTTTTCTAATAATGCCATTGAGTTCATTCATTAAAGCACCTTTTAAATCTTTTTGTAAATACACTTTTTCTAATTCTTTACCAGCATTTATTGCTTCAATAATTGCTCTAATTCCAAAAA
>WFMU01000191.1 GCA_015488935.1 Flavobacteriaceae bacterium
ATTTTAATATTTTATCTACAGGAACTCTAACTCTACCATTAACAAAACATAAAATTTCTTGTCCAAATTTTGTTTTTTGTATTCGTTCTGTTTTTCCAATAAATGTTAATAAGGAATCGTATATGCCTTTGGAATCTTCAAATAAATGTAACAACTTCTCCTTCAACCATTCCACAAACTTACCATTTTTTATGGCATCAATAAAAGCATCAAACTCTTTTTTTAATAGTTTTAAAATATCGGAGGTAGAAGTAGCTACTTTTCTATAAATTTTGGTAGCAGCTTTAGAAAGTTTAGAAGAGGCTCTAGATATTTTTGCAGCAAATTCCGCAGCAATAGAAGTACCTCCAGTAAAAAAAGCAACAACGGCATCAAAAATTAATTCAAAGGCAATAGCACCAACAATAAATGCTACAAGATATTTTGAAACATTTTTAATTTTATGTACCATTTCTATAATAAATCTAGAAAATTCATTTTTAAAATTTACAAAAGACTTTACCATGCCTTTAAAAACACTACTGATATTATCTGTAATGGTATCTATTAAATCTTCTACAAACTCAAATTGAGCTTGACGTTGGTTTATCGCTTTTTTAGAAAAACCTTTTTCTGCTTCTAAAAATGGAATATTATCAATAACAAAGCCAATAAGTAAGACTACAAGTTGTAATAAAGAGATTAAACCATTAACCAACCCACATAAAAAAGCATTAAATAAGGCTACTTCTTGTGCAATTTCTGATTTAATTGCCGTAATAAAATCTGTGATTTTATTAATAATCACTTTTATCTTATTAAAAATACGTTGTATGTTTTCTGGTAATTTTTCTTGGTAAAAACTACGTAAGCCCAAAACCAACAAATCATCAATAGGATTTAAAGGCGTTACAATAGCCGTTAAAGTCTGTGCATTAAAAAGTATCTTGTCAAAATTAGCAGAAAAATGTAAGATAGTATCCAAACCACTATCCTGTGCAATGTGTTTTTCCGAGCGAGAATGATAAGCCTCAGTAGCAGTAAAAGGAACAGGAATTATAGGTTTGTAAGGTTGTACAACAGGACCGTAGTCAAATTCACGTTTAAACTCATAATTTACTTCAGTAAGTTTCCAATCTTCCATTTTTTCAGAACCTTTATAAATCCAATTTGCCAATTTATTATTTAAGGAAAAAATAGTATTAAAAAGATTTTTGTCATCTAAAATTTGAGAGAGTTCCAGTTTAACTGCATCTAATAAAACTTTAGCGTCAATTTTGGTAGTATATGCAATTTGTTTAGCCCAACCTCTTAAAGACCATTCTGCACCTAAACCACCATCTACTTTAATTCTTTTAGTACCATTTATCAAATCATTTAATAGTTCACGGTAAGCATTTCCCATTTTAACTCTACAAGCAGTACCAAAAAAATTGGATCTTTTATCACTTTCAATTTCGTAAAATATAATGAGCTGTTTGTCTAAAGGCGTATTTTTTTGACTATTGGAATTGTAATCTTTAAAAACATCTACACCAGATTTTCTAAAAATAATCTTATATGGAAATATTTTTGGTTCCATAGAATCTTCCATGTCAATTTGAGAAAAGTAAATCTTTTCTTTTCGGTTAAAAGGATCAGGAAAATCAGGAGTATCATTGTTACTAGGAGCAATAGGTTGATTTTTATTAAAATTTGGTTTCGAAAGTCCTTGCGGAAAAAGAGAACCAAAGAGCTGTTTGTCATATTCACTATCGTGATAGAAAGGAATACCGTCAATATTATCTGGCATAGGCATTTTTTAAGATGCAAAATTGCATAAATGACATCTTTTAAACAAGGGGAAAAATCCCCTTTTTTTAGAATATTAAAATTTTTACAACTTTACATAAAACCACACACATAAACCTTTGCATCCTTTGCGAAAAAACCTTCGCGTCCTTTGTGTAAACTAAACCACATACATAAACCTTTGTATCCCTGTCTCTTATACACATCT
>WFMU01000192.1 GCA_015488935.1 Flavobacteriaceae bacterium
ACTCTCTTTTTCGGGTTCCTATTTGTGATGAGTATATTAAGCAGTCCATACGGAGTAAACGTTATTGATGTAGTAGAAGGCCGTACCAAACAGTGTGTTAGAGAGTTGCTTGACAAATCATTAAAACTACCAAGTAAGTAAGGCTTGGCAAGTATGCGAAACCTTTAAGATTTTACGCCTAAAAAAGAAACTAAATATGCCATTATTATGGGAAAAGTAAAAGGAGTCCAACAAGAAGTAGTTTCTAAAGCAAACTATGTGATTGAAATTCCACAATATGGTACAAAACATTCCTTAAACATTTCTGTTACAACAGGAATTGTTTTATGGGATTTGTTTAAGAAAATATCTTTTAACTAAATTCATATTTCCATAAACATTAAATAAAGATACCTGTGAAAAACATATTTTTCAGTAAATAATTTTTTTAATTCAGTAGTATTTTTAGGATTCATTTTTATAGATACGACCAAACTTATTTGTTTTTTGGTGTTGTATCGTCATATCGTTCTTTTTTCTAATAAAGAATATCAAAAACTTTAAAAACTATCAAAATGACCAAATAGTGCATGTTTATGACCAAATAACACATGTTTTGACCAAATAACACATGTTTTTGACCAAATAGTGAAAGTGAAGATTTGATGATCTACATACATTTGTAACAAATAATTTTAATAACATAAAAAATTTATCATCATGAAAAACAAATTAAACATTTTAGTAGCAGTATTTGCATTTTTTACCTTTAGTGTAAATGCGCAGGTAATTAAAAAGGTTAAAAAGAGAGTACATCCTATTAGTAGTACAACTAATAATAGTAATACAACTTTTGAAGGATGTGATATGACATTAGCTTCAAAAGATGGTGTAGTATATTCTATTAATCCGGGATATTTAACTACAGTTGCAAGGTCTAATAAAGTAACCGTTAGTATTAAAAAAACAGGAGGTCGTGCAAAAACAATCGTTAATATTTATGCAGGAAACCAATTAAAAAAACGTATCATATTTGAAAATGGCGATTATAAAACTACCAAGCAACGTGTACTAAACAATGTAAAGAACAAAAAGATTAAAGTTGAAATAGTCAATCAATCCGTTGGAAATACCTTTAAATATACGGCAAAAATTAATGGAAAAGACATCCGTTTAACACCTGATAGAAAAGCTGTAACAGGAAATTTAGGAGGTCAATTTGAAAAAAATGTTAGAACAAGATATTCTTGTACAGGAAAAGTAAGAGTTATTGTTAAAAGAACTGGTGGCACTGCACGTACAACTTTATTGATTTTTGAAGGAACTAAAACGTTAAAAAGCGTGATTTTTGAACGAAACCAAAATACAAAAAATTTTATCCTTAACGCAAATAGTGGTATAAAGATAAAACTTAAAAACATTTCTATTGGAAATGTGTTTAAATACAAAATCAACGCATACGCAATACAATAATAATCAAAATAAATAATAAAAATTTAAAACCATATATCATGAAAAAATCAATTTTAATACTTAGTATCATCTTTTTAGCTATAAATGCACAATTAACAGCGCAAATTATTCCTCCAGGAGGAATACCTGATGGACGAAATTTCCCTTGTCCAAAAATTGCTTGGTGCCACCCAAATGGAGAAGGAATGTCTTTAAAAAGTGATGAAGTAATATTGGCTGAAAAAGTAGCAGAAGATTGGGATAGAATTTGTGACAATAACTTTAGTGTAGTGTGTACTTTAGCAAATATATTACCTTGTATGTATCCTGCAAATACACCACAAGGATCGCTTTGTGGTGGTAAAGGAGATGGTGGAGGAAACGGTGATAACGGAGGAGGAAATGGAGGAGCTAACGGCGACAACGGTGGAGTTAACGGAGGAGCTAACGGAGATAATGGTGGTTCTAATGGAAGTGGTGGTTCTAATGGAAGTGGTGGTTCTAATGGAAGCACCAATGGTGACTCAAATGGCAGTAAAGAAAAACCTACTACTAAAATAAATAAAAATAAAGGTAAAGCTTACATCTTTAAATCTAAAAAATTTAAATTAGAAACACAAAATTTTTTCAATAAAATAAAAAGAGATGCCGAAATCTATAATGAAAAAGGAAGATATAGTTTAAAACTCAGATTTAAATATTTCACAAACAAAAAGAAAACAAAT
>WFMU01000193.1 GCA_015488935.1 Flavobacteriaceae bacterium
GTTAAAACGCATACCAATTCGTTTACTTCGCTTTTAGTTTTTAATAGTGTTATGGCAAATCCGAAATATAGAGATTCTTCTAAAATTGTTTTTGAAACGTTTTCGGATAGACTTAAAAATTCGGATATGGCGAAACCAATTATAAAGGAACTTACAAGAGCAAAACCAAATAAATTTTTTATAGAAAATAAAACGATGAGCAAGAATTATAGAGATAGCGTGATGAGTAGTCATAGGCACTTTATGAAATAAGACCAAATAAAAGTGCTGTTTTATTTGCAGCTGCCGTGAGGTTTGCTATAAAATTTGCTTACAGTTTGTATGAATTTTTACATAAATAATTCATTTTTTTTAAGGAATATCTAGATGTTTAAGGATAAAATTTTAGCTCTTATTTGATTTCTGTAAATTGGATTTTATATAGAACCAAGTTTATATTGTGATACTTGTTTTATAAATTGACATTCACTGCACTAATTTATTTGCACAATTTCTTTTATTTATGCAATTAATGGTTATTTTTGCAAAAAACAAACTTTTAATATTATGCAAAAAATTATCTTTTTATTGGTCTTAGCAATACTTTCATTTTCGTGTAAACATGAACCAGAATCTGGTTATAGAATTGATGTTAACATCGATGGTGTTGCCGATGGCAAAAAAGTATTCTTAAAAAAACAAGAAAATCGTGTTCCTGTAACTATCGATACTGCTGTTGTAAAAAATGGTAAATTTACTTTTAAAGGAGAGATTAAAGAGCCACTTATTCTTGGAATCTTTTTAGAAGGAGAAGATAAAGATGGTATTTTTCCTTTTATAGATGTAAATGATAAAATAACGGTTATTGCCAACAAAGACACACTTCATAAATCTAAAATTACAGGTTCTAAAATAAATGACGAACTCACTAGATTACGTAAAGAGAGAGATCTTTTAACAAAAAAATCACAATCTTTTTTAGATGAATATCGTGCTGCTAAAAAAATTAATGATACTGTAACTATTAATAGAATTAATAGAGATATTAGAGTTATTCAGGATGAATTGGCTGCAAAAGATTGGAAATATGTTAAAACGCATACCAATTCGTTTACTTCGCTTTTAGTTTTTAATAGTGTTATGGCAAATCCGAAATATAGAGATTCTTCTAAAATTGTTTTTGAAACGTTTTCGGATAGACTTAAAAATTCGGATATGGCAAAACCAATTGTAAATTACTTTAAAATGATTTCTGATAAAGATGAGCATAAACCTTCGGTAAAGGTTACTAAACCTCAAAATTCTTCTAAAAAATAAAACTTTTATTGTTTAAAATTTTAATAAAGAACCTGTTGTTAATTCAATAGGTTCTTTGTTTTGTTGGAATAATCGTGCTGTTAATGTTCCTTTTAAAACTATTTGCTCTCCACTTACTGAAATCCAACTACCTTCTCTTAATCCGAGTACTGGTGTAGTGTTATATGTATGGTATTCGTTAATTCTTGTTTCTCTTGTTTCGCCTTTATGTGTAGATGTTGGGTCTGCATCTAAATAGTGTGGATTTATATTAAACGGTATTAAAGCTAAAGTTTTAAAACTTGGTGGATATATTATTGGCATATCGTTGGTGGTTTGCATGGTTTGCCCACAAATATTACTTCCAGCACTTGTGCCAAAATACGGAGTTCCGCTGGTTACTACTGTTTTAATTGTTTCCATAATATTATTTGCATACAATTGATTTACCAATTCAAAAGTGTTTCCACCTCCAACAAAAATTCCTTTGGCTTTTTTTATTGCTTCGTTTGGATTTTCGTATTCGTAAATGCCTTTTACTGCAATATTTAGACTTGCAAATGCTTTTTTCGCTATTTTAGTATAAGCTTCGTAAGTGATTCCACTTGGTCTTGCATAAGGTATAAAAACAATTTCGTCAACTTTTGTGAAGAATTTTTTTAATTCTGGTAGAATATATTCTAAATAACTACTTCCATAAATTGTGGAAGTACTTGCAATAATCATTTTTTTCATATTTGCTTAATTTATATTGTTAAATAACACCTTTAGCTTTAAATTCTAGATACTTATTAATTACATCTACGGTAAGATTGTTTGGTCTTGTTAAAATAGAATAGACACCTCTTCGCTTTAGCTCTTTTACAATTAATCGCTTTTCGTACATAAATTTTTCGGCAATTGTTTTTTGATAAATATCTTTAATATCTTCTGATTTTTGATTTATTAATCCTTCTAATTCTGTATTTATAAAAAAGATAACTACTAATACATGTGACTTTGCAATGGCTTGTAGATAGGCTAATTGCCTGTCTAGACCATCTAAAGTTTCGAAATTTGTATATAAGAAAAGTAAGCTTCGTTGTTTAATATTTCGTTTTAAATCTGCATATAATCTACTAAAATCACTTTCTTTAAAATCTGTTTGTACGCCATATAGTGTTTCTAAAATCAAATTCATTTGGTTAGATCTACGTTCTGCTACTACTCTATTTTCTACTTTTTTTGAGAAACATAACATCCCTGCTTTGTCGTGTTTTTTTATGGTTACATTACTCATTACTAAGGTAGAATTAATGGCATAATCTAATAAACTCAATCCATTAAAAGGCATTTTCATTACACGTCCTTTATCTATTATAGAATATATTGGTTGTGATTTTTCGTCTTGAAATTGATTTATCATCAATTGATTACGTTTTGCTGTTGCTTTCCAGTTGATGGTTCTAATATCGTCTCCTAATACGTATTCTTTTATTTGTTCAAACTCCATGGTATGTCCAATTTTACGTATTTTTTTAATTCCATATTCATTTCGGTAAGCCATTGCCATTAAATCAAATTTCTTTAATTGTATAAAAGACGGATATGTAGCAACTTGTGCTTTATCTTCAAAATCAAATCTTCGCGATATGAGTTGTAATGGACTTTGTGCATAGATTATTAGTTTTCCGAACCAAAATTCGCCTCTTTCTGTTGGTCTTAATTCGTATTTAAAAGCTTTACTTGATGAGGCTTTAATCTTTTGATGTAATAAAAAATCTCTTTTTTGAAACTGGAATGGTATTTCATCTATAATTTTTGTAAAAACAGGAAAAGTATAATAATTTTTTATATGTATTTCGATAGGATTTTCATCTCCATTAGAAAATTTTTCTGGTAATACTCTTGTTGCCTTTATGCCTTGTTTTGCAAAAAATAAAATTAGAATATCCAAAAATGTAATTACAAATAAACTTAACAACATTATTTTAACGGAATTAAAAAATGCTGGAAACAAATAGGATATGGCAAATAATAATACAATACCTATTAGTGCATAAAAGAAATTTTGTTCTATGTATAGTTTTTTAATTTTCACTAATTCTTATCTAGGTATTTCTATGGTCTCTAACATTTGTTTTATAACTTGTTTACTTGTAACACCTTCCATTTCTCGTTCTGGCGTTACTATTACTCTATGTTGTAATACTGGTATGGCGCTTCGTTTTATATCTTCTGGCGTTACAAAATCTCTTCCTTGCATTGCTGCAAATGCTTTAGATGCTTGTAATATTGCCAAAGATGCTCTTGGTGATGCTCCTAAGTATAAAAATGGATTTTCTCTGGTACTTGTTACAATTTTAGCAATGTATTGCATGAGGTGTTGCTCTATAATTATTTCTTGTACTTGTTGTTGAAATTTAGCTACTTTCTCGGCACTCATAACCGTTTTAATTACATCTGTTTTTTTAACTTCTTTTCTATTGTGGTGTGTTTCAATAATAGCAACTTCTTCTTCTAATGTTGGATAATCTACTTCTATTTTAAATAAAAATCGATCTAACTGTGCTTCTGGCAATCTATAAGTTCCTTCTTGTTCTATTGGATTTTGTGTTGCAAATACTAAGAATGGTTTTTCCATTTTATACGTTGTACCATCAATGGTTATTTGTCTTTCTTCCATAACCTCAAATAGTGCCGCTTGGGTTTTAGCAGGTGCTCTATTAATCTCATCAATCAATACGATGTTAGAAAATATTGGTCCTGATTTAAACTCAAATTCAGATTTTTTCATATTAAAAATGGAAGTTCCTAAAATATCGGAAGGCATAATATCTGGTGTGAACTGAATTCTACTAAAATCTACTTGCATAGTTTTTGCAATTAGTTTTGCTGTAATTGTTTTTGCAACTCCTGGTACACCTTCTATTAACGAATGTCCATTTGATAATATGGATGCAATTAGCAAATCTACCATTGCTTTTTGTCCAATAATTACCTTGTGTAATTCTACTCTTATTGCTTCTACTGCTTCTTGCAGTTCCGATAAATCAATTCTATTTGTAAATTCTAAATTTTCGTTTTGTTCGTTTGTTTGCTCCATTACAGTTTTGTTTTCTGATAAAACTTATCTATTAATTTATTTAAAGTTACCAAAGAATTTTCTTTTGGCTCACTATTTTTACTTAAGTTTACTATATAATCTACTAATCTATTTACTTCTTCTTTTGGTATTCCCGATTTTAAATGTAGTCGTTTTTTAAATTCGGAATTCAAATTTTGTGTATCTAACATATAAACACTTCTCAAATGCTCTAAAAAAAATGTAACTTTTTTAGTTATTATATCAGATGGTTCTCCTTCTTGAAAGTATAAATCGCCAATTGTTTTTGCAAAAGCAATAGATGTATTTGGCAAAGGTTCTATGATTGGAATAATTCGTTGTCTTCTTCGTGCTCTAAAAAAAATAAATAAGAAAATGGAAAAAAACGCGGTGTACCATGCATATTTTAATGGAGGTTTAGACATTAAAAATCGCAATGCCGAATGTATTTCTCCTGTTTGGGCTTTACTTCTTTCATCCCAAATTATTTTTGCATTATCTGGCAAATAAGACATGCAATCTTTTACATAAACTGCATGGTCGCTTTCTAACATGTGATAATTAGTAAAAGCATAGGGCTGTGTGTTAAGTATAAAGTTTCCTTTGCCATATTTTATTTTTACAAAATTAACATGCTCTGTACCATCTACCATATTATAACCTAATACGGTGGTGGTTGTACTATCTAATTCTGTAAAATATCTATTTTCTAAGGCTTTGGTGTAGCTGTATTTTGTTCTACTTAAATTTTTGTTTGCCATTTTAAGTATAACATCAGCTTCTCTATATGTATCTTGAATTTCAAATTTTAAAGTATCTATTAAATATCTCGGAAAATAATGTCCTGCCATAAAAACATTATTTCCTTTTTCTACAAAATGTAATAATTTTATGGTAGATTCTTTATCTATTCGCAAAACATCATTTAAAAATATATAATTCTTTTTTTTGTATTCTTTATTTGTGTTTTTCTCGTAAATACTAGCATAATTTTTCGATAAATATTCATAAGGAGATACATTTATCCTTTGCAACTTAGAATTAGGAAAAAATTGCTTTAATTCATGGTACAAAACATAAGAACCATACGGTATTTTATGTGTCGATAAAAATGAAGGTTTCCAATCTACAGGTTTGGGTTTCATCATATCATTTATTGTAACAATCACTAGTATTGTAATAAATATAAAAATGTATATCTTAATTTTCTTATCCAATTTAAATATTATATTGTTTCTATTAATTTATTAAAAGCTTTTTTTCCTGTTTCATATTCTTGTTTATCGATACTAAATTCGCCATACCAACAATAATCGTATAAATATGAGATATACTGAAATTGTTCTTTAAGTGTTTGGTCATTTATTTCTTGGTAATAATCGTAGTTAGTTTTTTCGTTATCCCAAACTATTTTATTTTTTTCTGATAATTTTTTTAGCACCAATAAATAATAGTAGCGAATTGCTAATCGATAATTTTTTTTAGAAAGAGAGGTTTCAATGAGTTGTTTAAAATCCATTTGATGAATATCATTTTCTATATCAGTTGCAATTAGGTGTAATTTGTCCGATTTTCTTCCAAAAATCCAATTTCCATCTTCATTTATTAAATAACTTACTACTTTATACAGTACAAATAACAAAAATCCTATGCCAATTATTCGTAAAATAATTCTAACAACACGTCGAGATGCTCCAATGGAAGTCATTTGAAAAAAATCGAATATTTTTTGACTTAACCATAGTTTAAATCGTTCCCAAAAATTTAATTTTATTGCATGTTCTGTATAATCAAAAGCACTACTATCGTATTTCTTTTTAATGTTTTTTACTGCGTTTACATGTCTTATATTCTTTGAATTATCTACAACAAGTGTATCATTTTTTACCGTAGCAATATTGGTAGCATTACCTATACTAAAAAAGAATACTACTACGATAAATAGTATTTTTTTAATATGCTGATTAGTGGTATAACGAATTCTTTTTTTTATCATTTTATACTATATACATTTAATTCTTCTTGCATTTTCTTAAACACTATTTTTGGATAAATAATATAATAAAATGATATTGCAAATAACGTAATTAAAATAATACCAACGGATAACCAGTTTGGCATTATGTTAGAATAACGGGTAATATAACCTTCTAAAAAACCAGCTGCTATGGTAAAAGGAAAAGTGCTTATTAATATTTTTAAGGAATCTCGTACGCCTCGTTTTAAAGAGTTGTATCTAGAAAAAGTGTCTGGAAATAAAATACTTGCTCCTAAAATTAACCCAGCCATTGCTTCTATTACAATAGCAAATATTTCCATAGAACCATGAATCCAAATACCTCGAACACTTTGCCAAAATACACCTTGTTCATAAAACATGTATTGAAATGCACCAAGCATAATACTATTTTTAAACAATACATAAACGGTTCCAACACCTGCAAAAATTCCCCAAATATAGGCGTATAATCCAACTCTAAGATTATTTATGGTAATTCCTATATGACTTCCCCAATTCGAACCACTTTTATATACCGCCATTGGGTTTCCATTTTCTATATTTTTTAAAGTCATGTTTACATAACTATCACCGAGTATTAAACGTATAAATGTATGGTCATTCATTGCAGAAAGTACGCCTATAAATACAAATGTAGCAAAAAACAGAAAAGCATATAGTAAAAATTTTTTATACTTATGTATTAGTAATGGTACCTCTATTTTAAAAAAATAAATCAATACATTTTTATCTTCTCGTTTTGTTTTATAAATTTTTTGAAAAGATTTGGCTGCAAGGTTGTTTAAATAAAGAATTGTCTTACTTTTGGGGTAGTAAGTTTGTGCATAAGACAAATCATTTATGAGATGTATGTAAAGACTTGCTAAATCATCTGGATTGGACTTTTTTACTGAAAATATTTGTTTTTCAAAGTCTAACCACTTATTTTTATTCTGTTTAATAAAAGCCACTTCTCTCATAGAGAGCGAAATTAAATAATTTATGACTGAGTTACAAATAAATACAACACAAAATGTAAATATAAGTTTTACTGCAGCAACAGCTGGTGAGCGAATTTTAGCATATATAATTGATATCGTTATTGTTATTGCATATTTATTTGGTATATTTTACGTTATCGATTCTTTGGGTTTCGATGGTTTGGATGATGTATGGTCTAAAATGGCAATAGCCTCTTTATTATTTTTACCTGCCATGTTATATACATTACTTTCAGAAATTTTTATGGAAGGACAAACTTTTGGCAAAAAAATAGTAAAAATTAAAGTGGTAAAAATAGATGGATACCAACCTTCTATTCTAGATCATTTTATGCGCTGGATTTTTAGAATTGTAGATATTTATTCTACTTTCTTTTTTACTGGTATGGTCGCTTTAATTAGTATTTCTTCTTCAAAAAAAAGTCAAAGATTAGGAGATATGGCTTCTGGTACTGCCGTAATAAGTCTTAAAAATTTGTATTCTATAAAATCTACTATTTTAGAGGATTTAGATGAAAATTACCAAGCTACCTATCCTTCTGTAATTAATTTGTCTGATAATGATATGC
>WFMU01000194.1 GCA_015488935.1 Flavobacteriaceae bacterium
AAGCTAGTCTATTTATTAATTCATTATTGTTTTACAAAAGAGACATGTTCTGATGGTACATAGCGCTGTTTTGCCAAAACAGCGATACCTAAAATAGTTTTACTTATAAAAAAACAACTATCATTTATTTGGATATATTTTTTAGGAAAGGTATGATTTTTTACTATGGCATTATCGTATTATTACATTAGGTTTTATTGCTTTTACTAATTTTTATAGAACAATCGTTTTATTAATTATTTCTTATTTCGGATTTGTTATTTGTATTTTTTATACTTTAGCAATTTATTTATAGAATGAATTATTTAGAACATATAGGCAAATATTTTATAATGCTTGGTCAGGTTTTTAAACGACCTCAAAAAGGTAAAATATTTAGAGATTCCCTTGCTAGAGAGTTGGATGATTTAGGAAATAAATCGCTCGGTATTGCTGCGTTTATTGCTTTTTTTGTTGGTGGTGTAGTTGCCATACAAACTGCTTTAAATGTAGATAGTCCATGGATACCTAAATATTTAATTGGCTTTGCTACCAAACGCTCCATCATTTTGGAGTTTGCTCCTACTTTTATTTCTATCATTTTGGCAGGAAAAGTAGGCTCGTTTATAACTTCGAGTATAGGTACAATGCGTGTAACCGAACAGATTGATGCATTGGAAGTTATGGGTATTAACTCTTTAAATTATTTAATTTTGCCGAAAGTTATTACTACGGTGTTTTTTTATCCTTTTATTATTTCTATTGCTATTTTTCTTGGCATATTTGGTGGATGGATTGCTGGTGAATTAACTGGTTTATTTTCTGCTACAGATTATATTGATGGTATTCAACTAGAATTTAAACCTTTCTTTTATTCTTATGCTATTATTAAAACAATGGTTTTTGCTTTTGTAATTGCAACTGTTCCTGCATATCATGGTTATTATGTTAAGGGTGGTTCTTTAGAAGTTGGAAGGTCTAGTACACGTGCTGTTGTTTGGACAAGCGTGGTTATTATTGTTTTAAATTATTTCTTAACTCAAATGTTATTAGGCTAATGATAGAAGTAAAAGACATACACAAATCATTTGGAGATGCACATGTTTTAAAAGGTATTTCTGCAACTTTTGAAGCTGGTAAAACCAGTTTAATTATTGGACAAAGTGGTTCTGGAAAAACCGTTTTTATAAAATCGCTTCTAGGTTTACATACGCCAGAAGAAGGAGATATTTGTTACGATGGCAAAAATTATAGAGACATGTCTATTGACGAACGTAGAGATTTACGTAAAGAAATTGGTATGGTTTTTCAAGGTAGTGCTTTATTTGATTCTTCTACGGTTGAAGAAAATGTAATGTTTCCTCTTAAAATGTTTACCAATCAATCCAAAGCGCAAATGTTAGAACGTGTAAATTTTGTTTTAAACAGAGTAGATTTGGTAGATGCAAATGATAAATATCCTGCAGAACTCTCTGGTGGTATGAAAAAACGTGTTGCTATAGCTCGTGCTATTGTAATGAAACCTAAATATTTGTTTTGTGATGAACCTAATTCTGGATTAGATCCTAGAACTGCCATTTTAATTGATAACTTAATTCAAGAAATTACAGATGAATACAATATTATTACTGTAATTAATACACATGACATGAATTCTGTTATGGAAATTGGAGAAAAAATTATTTTCTTACAACATGGTATTAAAGAATGGGAAGGTACCAATAACGATATTTTTAGAACAGATAATAAAGCGGTTACAGATTTTGTATATTCTTCTAATTTATTTAAAAAAGTGCGTCAAGCGTATTTGATGAACGATGATAAGTAGTTTGTATTTAAAAGGTATCGATAAAAACCAACTTTTATGAAAACTGCTACTGTTACCGAACTTAAAAAAGAACTTGCTCATCATTCACAAAAGGATTTGATTGCTATTTGCCTTCACTTGGCTAAATTTAAAAAAGAAAATAAAGAATTACTTACGTATCTTTTGTTCGAAGCGGATAATGAAAATGCGTATATTGTTGGAATAAAAGAGGAAGTTTCTATACTATTTACACAAATAAATACGAAAAGCTATTTTTATATTAAAAAAAGTGTCCGTAAAATTTTACGACTTACCAAAAAGTACATTCGTTATTCTAAAAAGAAAGAAACTGAAATTGAGCTACTACTCCACTTTTGCTACGAACTTAAAAAAGTGAAAAATACGATTTCTAGAAATGTAACATTACAAAACATTTTTGATAGACAAATCGCTCTTATTAAAAAAAATCTTCCAAAACTACATGAAGATTTACAATTTGATTTTCAGTTAGAATTGGAAGATTTAGTTTAATTTACTGCAATTACTTCTGTTATTTGTGGTACATGTCTTTTTACGGTTTCTTCTATACCATTCTTTAAGGTCATTTTATTGATGCTACAATGCGTACAAGCTCCTAAAAATTTAATTTTTACAACGGTTTCAGTAACAGATAGTAAAGATATATCACCTCCATCATTTAATAAAAACGGACGGATTTCATCTAGTGCCTCCATTACTTTTATTTTAATTTCTGCTTTTGTCATAAATTATATAGTTTGGGGAGTTTAACAAGTAACAATATTAGTTTGCAGAACAACCGCTCATCGTTGTAATACGTACAACTTCTGTTTCTGGCAATTCGTTATTACGTTTAACTAGTTGCGATAACATATTTTTTGTTAATGTAGTAAATGCTTCTTCTAAGGCAGTGTTTTCTTGTAATGCTACTGGACGACCAACATCGCCAGATTCTCGAATACTTTGTACCAATGGTATTTCTCCTAAGAATGTGGTATTTATATCTTCTGCTAAGTTTTTTGCACCATCTTTTCCAAAAATATAATACTTATTTTCTGGTAATTCTGCTGGTGTAAAATAACTCATATTCTCTACAATTCCTAAAACTGGTACTTTTATATTGTCTTGTTTAAACATTGCTACACCTCGTTTTGCATCGGCTAATGCTATATTTTGTGGTGTACTTACTATTACTGCTCCTGTAACGGGAATTGCTTGTACTATAGATAAATGGATATCTCCTGTTCCTGGTGGTAAATCAATTAGCAAAAAGTCTAATTCTCCCCAATGTGCATCAAATATCATTTGATTTAATGCTTTGGATGCCATTGCTCCTCGCCAAATTACTGCTTGATTTGCATCTGTAAAGAAACCTAAGGATAGCATTTTTACACCATAATTTTCTATTGGTTTCATTTTTGAACGTCCATTTACCGTAACAGATAATGGTTTTTCTTTCGCTACATCAAACATTATTGGCATAGATGGGCCATAAACATCGGCATCTAAAATTCCAACACTAAATCCCATTTTAGCTAAAGATATTGCTAAATTAGCTGTTATGGTAGATTTACCAACGCCACCTTTTCCTGATGCTACCGCAATAATATTTTTGATTCCCGGTATTTTTTTAGATAGGCTTTGCATAGATTGTACTGGAGGTGCTGTTTTATTTGCAGCTGCCTTTACATTTACTTTTACTACAATTTTCTGATTTATTTCGTCATGAATTGCTTTCATAATCGCTACTTCCACCTTTTTCTTGGCTTGTAATGTTGGATTTCCAATTTCTACATCAATAACGACTTCATCACCAAAGATTACAATATTTTTTACAGATTTGCTTTCTATTAAACTTGTTCCTTCTCCTGGTGCTGTTATGGTTTCTAATACTTTATTTATATCACTTCTATTAAATTTCATGTTGTCATTTATTTATAATCATTCTAAAGAACAAAGGTAATTTATTTTTTGCAATTTAAAAGGAGTTTGTGACAAGGATTACATTAGTTA
>WFMU01000195.1 GCA_015488935.1 Flavobacteriaceae bacterium
GTATAAGAGACAGGAGTAACATATCGAGTAAAAGAAAAAGAAATACGAATTTTAAGAGTTCGACATACAAGTAGAATTCCATTAGAATATTAAATAATTACTTCTTAAGTAAATAAAGGATGATGGATTTGAAAAACATACCTTAAAAGGTTTCTTTTCTTCATATATTTCAAATTTATCAAAAAGTGATAATGGACACAAAGAAGTGCAAAAAATACTTTTATCAATAAAATCAAATTTAGAAAAAAATAATGAAGATTTGTTTTATATTAATATGCTAATTGATAAATCAACTAATAGTTTAATTAGCGTAAAAATGTACCTTATACTTTTACTGAAGCATTAAAAAAAGCAACCGAAATTATGAAATAAAACCACTCCACACACATTTTGTTCCACCGCTTCTGCCCTAACCCAAAATAAGTATTCCATTACCATTTTTAAGAGCCATTAAATTAGAAAAAATAAAGAAATTTAAATCCGTTTTTAACCGCTGTACCAAAGCAAAATAACATAATGCTCTACATTATAGTACAATTAGAGTAATTTATGTATAGCCGTATTTCAGGCTATTTTACATAATTGTAGATATAGTGCCTTTAGGTCTATATCGTCAACATTTTTTTTTCACAGCTTTATTGCTATAATTTCCACAAGAGTATAAAATTTTTCATTGCTGTTGCCTACGCTTAAAATTTCTATACACTTGTTACTTTTTTCTTCTAATTCCTGTTTTTTAGATTTTTCTATTTAACATAATATAGCTTGGTTTAATATTTTATTGTAACAATCATGTTTTTTATTTGCTTATCTTTTATCAAGTCTTCACAAAATTAGCTAAAAATATTATCAATTACTTTCCTATACAAAAATTAGCAAAAATATTACCCAATAAATCCTCGGTAGTTACCTCGCCAGAAATCAAGCCCAAATAATGTAATGCATCGCGAATATCCGTTGCAAATAAATCCGAAGAAATATTATTTTCAATGCCCTTTTGCACCTCTTTTATAGATGTTAAAGCATTATTTAAAGCTTCAAAATGACGGGAATTGCTCACTATTGTCTGGTTATTACTCAATGCTCCAATATTGGCAAGTTTGGTAAGTTCCTCTTTCAATTTTTTAATTCCTGTTTTTTCTTTTGAAGAAATAAGAATAGAATTTTGAATGTTTAATTTTAAATTTTGAATTTCATCACTAGTGAGTAAATCTACTTTATTAATAATTGCAAGTATATTCTTATTAGGATATTTTTCTCGTAATTCATCAAGCTGTTTTGCTTCTTGTTTCTTACTCACTGCTTCTATTAAAAACAACACAAGTTGTGCTTTTTCAACATTCTCATACGTTTTCCGAATACCAATACGCTCTACATAATCTGTTGTTTCACGTATTCCTGCAGTATCAATAAAACGAAATGTAATACCATTAATATTCAGTTCATCTTCAATAGCATCCCTTGTAGTTCCTGCAATATCACTTACAATGGCTCTTTCTTCATTAAGCAATGCATTAAGTAACGTGGATTTTCCTACATTTGGCGCACCAACTATAGCAACAGGAATTCCATTTTTAAGCACATTACCAACCGCAAAACTATCAATTAGCTGTTTTAAAGTAGTAGTAATTTTATGGACTAAATTAGTAAACTGTACTCTATCTGCAAACGCAACATCCTCTTCAGCAAAATCAAGTTCCAATTCAATTAAACTAGCAAAATTTAATAATTCTTGACGTAAATTTTTAATCTCATTTGCAAAACCACCACGCATTTGTTGCAAAGCAATTTTATGGGATGCTTGGCTATCACTCGCAATTAAATCTGCAACTGCTTCAGCTTGACTTAAATCCATTTTACCATTTAAAAAAGCACGTAACGTAAACTCTCCTGCAGTAGCATTTCTACACCCATTTTCTAAAAATAACTGCATAATTTCTTGTTGAATATAAACCGAACCATGGCAATTTATCTCCACTATATTTTCGCCAGTATAAGAATGTGGATTTTTAAAAATCGAAACCAAAACCTCATCAATAATTCTATCTTTAGCAACAATATTTCCCAAATGAATTGTATGCGATTTTACCTTATTTAAATCTTTTTTTCTAAATTTAGAAATAAAAAGTGTATTCGCTATGTTAATAGCATCGTTTCCAGAAACTCTAATTATTGCAACTGCTCCTACACCAGAAGCTGTGGTTAATGCAATTATAGTATCGTTGTTATATGTAGTACTTGTTTTAATGATATTTTTTTGTGCAAATATAAAATCTTTTTAAGTTTTAAATTAATTTTGTAACAAAACAATCTCAAACACGTCATATAAACAAAAATAACAATCTAAAAATGGAAACAGCAGATAAAAAAACTATGGAAATAATTACTACAAAAAAAACATTAGTAGAAGATAAACAATTATTAGTTTTAACACACCTAAGTCAATTACTAGATTTTGCTACTGGTGTTGGAGGTTTTATTGTGCCACTAGTGCTATGGTTAACCAAGAAAGATGAGGTAGTTGGTATGGATAAACAAGGAAAAGCAATCTTAAATTTTAAGATAAGTATGTTTATTTACTTTGTAATATCTGGAATTTTATTACTAATAGCAATAGGAATTATAGGATTTATTGTTTTTGGAATTATCTCATTTATCTTTCCAATTATCAATGCTATAAATGTTAGTAATGGTAAAGAACCATATTATCCTTTATCTATAGAATTTATTAAGTAACTTTTGCATGCTATTTGATATAAAAACAAAGGGCTAAAGACTGCTTATTAATGATAGATAAAAGTATTTATACGGCTTTTGGCTTCCTTTTTTTAAAATTGTACCAGGCTGCAATAATTCCTAAAAAAATTAAGATATAAATACCGTAAGTTTGTAAAAAACCTTCGGATTTACTTTTTACTAAATATGGATTTTCGGTATTATAAGTGATAACAATGCTATCTCCAACTTTTTTTGATGTTCCTACAAATGGAATACTTAATATTCGCACTTTACTTGTATATTGTTTGCCTTCTTTTGTGGTGTAGTTTACGGTTGCCATTGCATAGGATTGTCGTCCTCGTATTTGGGTGTCTATTTCTGTGATTTTTGCTCGTACGGTTACGTCTTCTTGTGCTTGTGCATTTATAGCACTAAATAGTACAATGGTAAAAACTATGGCTACTAGTAATTTCATAATATTGTTTTTTTTGTAAAGATAGTATATTTTTTTATGGATGGAAAATTGAATGTATAGATTTGGTTACCAATTCATATCATTCGTTCAAGGATACTGAATATCTCCAC
>WFMU01000196.1 GCA_015488935.1 Flavobacteriaceae bacterium
CAATAGAAAATAATTACAATTACAAATACCAAAAACAAGAAAAGCAAAATGAATTAGGATTAAATTGGGATAGTTTTAAATGGCGTAATTATGATTATGCTATTGGTAGATTTATGAGTATTGATCCGTTGGCTGAAAAATATGTTTATAACTCAACTTACGCTTTCCAAGAGAATAAGATGGGACTTGGTAGAGAGTTAGAAGGATTAGAAATTACTTCTGAAAGATCTGAAGACGGGAAGTCACTTACAATTACTTACAAAGTTGCACCAAATAATATTAATAATACTTTAACTAATAAACAATTTAGAACATTAGTTGATAATCGTAAAAAATTAACTGAAAAAGTGTTGAGTGGAGATGTTACATATAAAAATCTATAACTGTAAAAATAATTGAAGATAAAGACGCTACAATCAAGAGGGATTACGTAGATGCAATTGAAACGAGTGATGGTTCTGAAGCTCTTGTTACAGGAACAGGTTATACGGATAAAAATGGAAATACTCAAAAAAATAGAACGCAAGTAAATGTAGGATTAATTTTTAAAAGATGTTTTAAATACAGTGAATAGAATTAAATTTTCAAATTTTCTTGAACCGACAAAACAGGAGGTAAATTAGATATAAGCAAGAATCGCAGATGGTACGAATTATGCGCTAACAATTAATAACCAACGCAATTTTTAAATACTTTTGCAATTGTAACAGATGATAAATCCAAAAGGTATAATTTTTAAGGTTTATGTATAAGTACAAATATGATAACTTTACAGGTAACACGTATATATTTTGGCGCTAGTTTAAATAGGCGTTGTTTTTTAACCGCAAGGAACACAAAGTTTTACGCAAAGGAAGCAAAGCTGTTTCGTTGTTTAATATGCACTAATCTTAGTGTCCTTTATGTTTTTTTGGTGGCTTGGTGATTAAATTGATATTTAACCAACACTTTTATAAACTAGAGCCTATATTTTTTTTTAACACTGTATTAGATATGGTTATGAAATATGCAAAAATCAAGAATTCACTCTCCAAAAGTCTAGGAGTGGAGCATTGACTAAAACTAGGAGAGTCCAATAACTTGAAGTCCATATATCTTTAAAATAGTTTCGGTGTTACTTAGAGTGCCACAGAGACTAACTATTTAACCAAAGCGTTTTTAAAAAATTGTTAGGTTCGTTTCCATTTACTAGTTATTTGATTTGGATTAAAATCAACAATATCGTAATTCGATAAAATTTTTGGTGCTGCACCAGTAGTTTCTGGTACTCGCATACAAATTATTTTTTTATTAAAATTATTAGCCAACTCAACTTCTACTCTAATCCAATCGTGATTATGGGTGTCATCTCCTATTAAAACAACAATTACTGCTGCTCCTTTTATTTTCTGCTTTAAGAAATTTTTTATATTCTTTTTTCCTTGAATTCTTTTGTCTTGCTCTTCAAAAGTAAAGGTAAATCCTTTCATTTCTAGATTATTTTCCCATTTTTTAATGTTTTTTAGCCATTTACTGTCTTCAAAGACATGGCTTACAAATATTGATTTCATATTTTTCATTTTAATTTTCTCAAAGTCAAAGATACCATTCCATTTTAATTAACTTTGTAAAATAATAGACAAATTTTGTAATCATATATGTGCGGATTAAGTGGCATTCTGTCCAATAAAAAAATAACAGCTGATATTTTAGAAAATAGTTTAACTGCAATTAAACATCGTGGTGTTGATAATACACTTATTACAGACACCGAACATTTTTTTGCGTCTTCTATTTCCAATACAGAAACACAAAATAACTTTCCAAAATGTAAAGATAATTCTTCTAATATTTGGATGGGTTTTAACAGACTTTCCTTTGTAGATTTTTCTGAAAAAGGCATGCAACCTTTTTACGATAAAAAAACAGATTGTTATTTTATGCTCAATGGTGAAGTCTATAATTACAAAAAATTAAAAAATGAAAAACTAGCAAATTCCAAATTTTTCTCTGATGCTGATAGTGAAGTTGCTTTTAAACTTTACCTTAAATATGGCGATGATTTTGTAAATTACTTGCAAGGTATGTTTACCATTGTTATTTATCATAAAAAAGAACAGAAAGTCAAAGTTTGGCGTGACCGTTTTGGAATAAAGCCATTTTACTATTACCACGATGCAGATCATTTTATTTTTTCATCGGAAATTAAAGGTATTTTAAGTACTAAATTGGTAGAAAAAAAACCAAACTTTCAAGGTATTGCCTATTCTATGTTTTTAGGTACTTGCCCTGCTCCTCTTAGTATTTACAAAGATATTTATGCATTACAAGCAGGTCATAAATTAGAATATAGTAATAAAACGCAAAAAGTTACTATCGAATCTTACTGGAATTTATCTTACACACCTTCTTTTGAAAAGATTAGTTACATAGAGTTTGCCCAAGATGTACAAGAATTATGCAAATTACACGATACAAGCGATACTAAAAAAGCAATAATGCTCAGTGGCGGAATAGATAGTGGTACACTTGCCCATTTCTTCGGAAAGGTAAATCCAAAATTAGAAGCATTTACTATTTTTCAAGAGAATAGTAGTAATAATGAATTGGAATTTGCAAAAGACAATGCAAAAAATGCAGGTTTGCCTTTACAAGCATTTGAAATTCCTGCAAATGTAAATTCTCAAGTAAAATCGAATTATCTAACAGCAGAAGAAGAACCAAATTTTATACCAGAACCTGCAATTTTCTTATCCGAAAAAGCAAAAGAACAAAAGGTTAAAATACTGTACAATGCATTAGGTCCAGATGAAATTTTTGGTGGATATGGCTATTTTCAAAAAATTAAAAAATGGCAGAAATTTACGTGGTTACTTCCATTAATTCCTACTTTTTTACTGCCAAAACCTAAAAGACAAAAACTAAATGAATTAAAAAAATACGGAATCCAAAATCTACCATTTACAAGTCGAAATAAATTTTCGTGGCTAGAAATACGTACTTTTTTACAAAAAAACGGACAAGCAATTCCAGAACATCCAATTGCATTTATTAATAGACAAGTAGAAAAAATATATCCAGATTTTATACAACTATCCAAATTAAAACAAGCATCGTATTTAGATATTTTTTATTATATCACTTCACATCACACATTTAGAAGTGATGTACCTGCAATGCTTCATTCGGTAGAAATGCGTTTTCCTTTTTTAGAACATACATTCATC
>WFMU01000197.1 GCA_015488935.1 Flavobacteriaceae bacterium
TCATTCAATACATTAATATTTTGTTGCATATTAATTAGCAATTGTTTTTTTTCTAAAATTTTTGCATCTATTTTTATTATTACATTGCGATATGGCATTGCAGATATATACAGTACGTCATCTAATTTAATTCGTATTTCAAATGTCCCTTTGGAATCGGATATTACTCCTTTAAAAGTTGTTTTATTATAAATATGTACATTTGCTAATGGTATCGAATCGTGAACAACTATTCCTTTCACTTTTAATCGTTCTTGTGCCAATACACTTAATGTACATACTAAAATTAAAATTTGACATGATTTAATCATGCAACAAAAGAAAGCTACATTTTGTTAAATGATTATTAATAAAACAATAAATTTTTGTTAATTAATTATACATTTTTTCTCTTAGTTCTTTCACTTTATCATTTGCATAATACTCTTCAAAGGTCATATATCTATCAATTACTCCTTTTGGTGTAAGTTCAATAACTCGATTTGCAACCGTTTGTGCAAATTCATGATCGTGTGTTGCAAATAGAAGAGAGCCTTTATAATTTTTTAACGAATTATTAAATGCTTGTATAGATTCTAAGTCTAAATGGTTTGTTGGTTCATCGATTACTAAAACATTTGCTCTAGCCATCATCATTCTAGATAGCATACATCTCACTTTTTCTCCACCAGAAAGTACGGTACATTTTTTTAATGCTTCTTCTCCACTAAATATCATTTTTCCTAAAAATCCTCTTAAATAAACTTCTTCTCTTTCTTCTTCTGTTTTGGCATATTGACGTAACCAATCTACCAAATTTAATTCTCCATCTTTAAAAAACTCTGAATTGTCTAATGGTAAATATGCTTGAGATGTGGTAACTCCCCAATTGTATTTTCCTTCAAAATCGGTATCATTACCTGTAATAATTTCAAAAAATGCAGTAACTGCTCTCGAGTCTTTTGCTATTACAATTACTTTATCGCCTTTGGCTAAATTTAGATTTATTTTAGAAAACATTAGTTTGCCATCTATTGTTTTTGCTACATCTTCTACATGTAAAATTTGGTCTCCAGCTTCTCGTTCTCTATCAAAAATAATTGCAGGATATCTTCTACTTGATGGTTTTATATCTTCAACATTTAATTTTTCAATCATTTTTTTTCTACTTGTTGCTTGTTTTGATTTTGCAACATTAGCAGAAAAGCGTCTAATAAATTCTTCTAGTTCCTTCTTTTTATCTTCTGCTTTTTTATTTTGTTGTGCTCTTTGTTTTGCTGCTAACTGACTTGATTCGTACCAAAATGTATAATTTCCAGAATAGTGATTTATTTTATTATAATCTATATCCGAAATATGTGTACAAACAGCATCTAAAAAGTGTCTATCGTGCGATACAACAATTACAGTATTTTTATAGTTTGCTAAAAAATTCTCTAACCATGCAATGGTTTCATAATCTAAATCATTTGTTGGTTCATCCATTATTAATAAATCTGGATTTCCAAATAATGCTTGTGCAAGTAGTATTCGTACTTTTACTTTACCGCCAATATCTTTCATTGAAGTATAGTGCATTTCTTCAGATATTCCTACAGAAGATAATAAGGTTGCAGCATCACTTTCGGCAGTCCAACCGCCCATTTCTTCATATATTGCTCCTAATTCTCCGGCTTTTATACCGTCTTCTTCATTAAAGTCTGGTTTTGCATATAAGGTATCCATTTCTTGCTTAATATCGTATAGTGGTTTATTACCTATTAATACGGTATCTAGTACATTAAATTCATCAAAAGCAAAGTGGTCTTGCGACAAAACGGACATTCTTTTTCCTTTTTCTAAAGAAACACTACCACTTGTTGGCTCCATTTCGCCAGCAATTATCTTTAAAAATGTGGACTTTCCTGCGCCATTTGCGCCAATAATTCCGTAGCAATTACCATGTGTAAACTTGGTATTTACTTCATCAAAAAGCACTCTTTTACCGAATTGAACGGATAAATTTGAAACTGTTAACATATTCTATGAATTTTCGGCAAAAGTAATACTATTTTATTATTTGATATACTGCTAACATCATTTATTTTCTTTCTGTAAATAGATTCTAATAGGAATGTTCGGTTTTGAGTGTTGGGTTTTGAGTGTTGGTTTTTGAATTATGATTGATGATTGATGATTTAACGATGAAGAATTAATAAAAAACGGTCAACACTAATTAGAGGTGTTTATATGTAGGTAAAGTTGTTTTGGCAAAACGGCTTTACTTAAGACTTGGCAAAACAGCTTTACTTATTAAAAAGTTACAACTATTTTTTATTGGTCTAAGTAATATTTTATTAAACTTTACTTCAAAATTTAGTTGGTATTACACATTAGACAAAAGCTATCTTTTATTTTAACTTTCATTTAACAGCAACGAACGTTTAATATTAATAATTTTGTCTTTATATTTTGTAACGATGGTAGGCATACATTTTAATTTAAAATACTTTTTAATTTTAACTCCGATACTTTTTTTTATTGGATGTGAAAATACAATTAAAAGGGATACTATCTTTTTTGGAGGCCAGATAAAAAACCCAAAAGGTATTCATGTTTATATTTTTAAAGAAGATACTAAAGTTGCAGAAACAAAATTAAATCAAGAC
>WFMU01000198.1 GCA_015488935.1 Flavobacteriaceae bacterium
CAACAATAGAATTGTATATTTAAAAAAATAGTAATAGGTTTACGCCCTCTAAAAATAAGGTGTGGTTTGTAAAAGAACCAAAAATTAAAACAGCTTGTATAAAATTTAAGGGATTATTTGTAAAAAAACTAATAATAAAAAATGAAAAAACTAACATTAATTGTATTGATTGCCTCATTGATTTTCAGTTGTAAATCAAGTGATAAAGGACAACTTGTAGGAGTGAAAGCTAAGAAAAAATGGTTCTCAGAAAAACCATTTGGAACAGTTTTAATACCAGGAGGTTCATTTACAATGGGAAAGCAAGATGAAGATATTGCAGGATCATTAAGTACACCAGCTAGAACTGTAACTGTTCGTCCTTTTTATATGGATGAAACAGAAATAACAAATAGCGAGTACCGACAATTTGTTTTTTGGGTAAGAGACTCAATAATTAGAACAAAATTAGCATTATTAGCAGATGAGTCTGGAGATGCATCTGGAGCATTAGCAAATTATAAATTCAAAGATTCTACCGAAGAAGGAGGTGTGTATTATAAATATATGATGGATAATTATGGCGGAATGGGAGATGTAAATTCACCAACAGAAGGTAAAGTGTTAAATTGGGATGAAGACCTAATTTATGATACAGCAGAATTTCCAAATGCAGATTATGCAGAAGTAATGGACAGTATGTATTTGCATACAGACGAAACATTTAATGGAAAAAGAATACTAAATGCAGATAAAATTAAATATGCCTATTTTGCATTCGATAACGAAGAAGCAGCAAGAAATAAAGGAAAAGAAAGAAAGAATTTTATAAAAAGAGAAGAATTATACGTATATCCAGATACAACCGTATGGGTAAAAGACTTTAATTACTCCTATAACGACCCAATGCACCAAGATTATTTTTCACATCACGCTTACGACGATTATCCAGTTGTAGGAGTTAATTGGAAACAAGCAAAAGCATTTTGTAATTGGAGATCACAACTCAGAAATAACTACTTATCCTCAAAAAAAGGCGCGTCTAGTGAATCCTACTTTAGATTACCAACCGAAAGTGAATGGGAATTTGCAGCACGTGGAGGATATGAATTTGGAAAATACCCTTGGGGAAATCCTTACCCATTTAGTGATAGAGGATGTTTCTTAGCAAACTTTAAACCACAACGTGGAGATTATGCACTAGATGGCGCATTATATACTATGGAAGCAAAATCATACAATCCTAATGGTTATGGTTTATATAATATGGCAGGAAATGTATCTGAATGGACCAATACAGCTTATAATCCAACCTCTTATCTTATAGGTTCAACAATGAATCCAAATGTAGAAGATAAAGAAAATCACAGAAAAGTAATTCGTGGTGGTTCGTGGAAAGATGTAGCGTATTTCTTAGAAGTAAGTACCAGAGATTTTGAGTATGGAGATACAGCAAGAAGCTATATAGGCTTTAGAACCGTACAAGATTATCACGGTAAAGCGAAATAATAACGAACAATCAAATTAATCTAATCAATAACAACTAAAACAAAAAACAAATTATGGCAGCAAAAGGTAAATTAATGAAAAGAGTTTTTCACATGGCATATAGTATCGGTGCATCTATTGTAATATTAGGAGCATTAGGAAAAATTCTTCACATGCCAATTTTTGGTATACCAGGCGGAATATTATTAATGATAGGGTTAGGAGTAGAAGCAGCAATTTTCTTTATGTCTGCTTTCGAACCAATTGATGATGAGTTAGATTGGTCTTTAGTATATCCAGAATTAGGAGGAGGAACATCAAATAAAGATAATTCATCGGCTCTAGTTGCAGACGAAGATACACAAGGATTACTATCTCAAAAATTAGATGGTATGCTTAAAGAAGCAGGATTAGATGCCAACTTAATGTCAAGTTTATCTACAAGTATTCAAAATTTTAGCGGAGCAGCAGAAAATATTGCACCAGCAGTAGATTCAATCTCTGCAACAAATAAATATAGCGAACAATTAGCATTAGCAGCAAGTCAAATGGAATCTTTAAATAGTTTGTATAAAGTACAGATAGAATCTACAACACGTCAGGCAGAAATTAATGACGCAGTGGCAAATAATGCAGGAGCGTTACAACAACAAATGGAATCATTAACAAATAATTTATCATCTTTAAACGGTGTTTATGGAGGTATGTTATCTGCAATGTCATCTAAATAATAGGATTTATTAATTTAATTAACTAAAAACAAATTTTATTATGGCAGGAGGAAAACTATCCGCAAGACAGAAGATGATTAACTTAATGTACCTCGTTTTTATTGCAATGCTTGCAATGCAAATGGGTAAAAAAGTACTTTCTTCTTTTGGAAGAATGAATGAAACATTTGAAAATGCTAATGAAACAGCAACAAAAATGAACCAAGCTTCTTTAACAAAATTAGCTTCATTAGCAGTAGATCAATCAGAAAAATACGCACCATTAAATGAACAAGCAAAAAAATTAAGTTCTATTTCTAATAAATTTGACTCATATTTAGAATCTTTAAAAACAAAGATGTTAAAACCTGTTGAAAAGAAAGATGATTATGAGGCTATGAGTGGGAGTAATGAAGTAGATGAAATCTTCTTTGTTAATGGAAAAGAAACTAAAGAAGGTAAAGATTTTGTGCATAACATTGATTCTTATAGAGAAGGTGTCTTAAAATTATTAGGACCAAAATTTGCTAATCAAGATTTATTAGCAAAAGTAAAAAAGAAGTTTAGTACAGAACCTGATATTATTGGTAAAAAAGGAAAAGAACCTTGGTTAGAAAGTCGTTTCGAAGGATTTCCATTGATATCTTCTGTAACCAATATAACAAAAATGCAAAACGATATTAAAACAACCGAGACAGAAGTATATAATTCTTTAGTAGCAGGACAAAGAGAGTCTGATGTTTCTATGACAAATTACGATGCTATGGTTGTGTTTAGTAAAAATGCATATTATCCTGGAGAAAAATTAGAAGGGAAAATTGTACTTGGTAAAAACGATCCAACATTAAAAGCATCTAAAGTTGTTATTAATGGTAGAGAAGTAGCTCAGTCTAATATTCAAGCAGGGCAAGTTACCATTAGTGGTTCTGCTGGAAATGTCGGAGAGCACGAATTAAAAGGAAAATTTACTTTTATAGAAAATGGAAAACCAATAGATATCGACATAATTGGAGGTAAATACTCAGTAATACCAAAACCAAATGAAGCAGTAATATCTGCCGATAAAATGAATGTGGTTTATCGAGGAGTTGCAAATCCAATTACCATATCAATTCCAGGAGTACCAAATAATAAAGTAACTGCATCTGCACCTGGTTTATCTAATAAAGGTGGAGGTAAATATGTTATGACTCCTCCAAAACAAAGAGAAGTTACCATAAACGTTACTGGTAAGTTGCCAAATGGAACTACGGTAAAATCTAGTAAATTATTTAGAGTGAAGGCAATTCCTTCGCCAGCAGGAACCATTCGTGGAACAGTAGGATACCAAAAAATGTCTAAAAGTAGTTTGTTAAAATCTACCATTGGAGCAAAATTACAAGACTTTGTTTTTGATTTAAAAATAGGTGTATCAGGATTTTCAGTAAAAGTACCAGGAAAACCTACAATAAATGTACGTGGTACACGTTTTGATGCTGCAGCTATACGTGCAATTAAAAAAGCAAAACGCGGAGACGTGATAAATATATTTAATATAAAAGCAAGCCTAACAAATAATTCAACATATCATTTGAATAATACATCAGGTGTTACTGTTGAAATTACAAGTTAATATTTTATTAAATACTAACAAAACAGAAAGTATAAATTAATTAATACAAGTTATGAGTTTTAAAAAAGGATTATTTATATTGTTTATCGCTTTACTAGTTACTAACCTAGTACAAGCACAAGCAAATTTATTAAATGCAACAATTCCAGAAGAAATAGGTGTTAAAACACCTGAGCAATTGGCTGCAGATAATGATAAACCATTGCCTTATGGATATATTGATGATAGAGATATTCTATGGTCCAAAATGGTATGGGAATATATTGATTTGAATGAAAAAATTAATTTGCCATATTATTATCCAGCAGATACTTCAAATATCAATTCAGATAGAAGATCTTTATATGATACCTTGTTAAGAGGAATTAAAAGAGGAGATATTGTAGATGTATATGAAGATTCATACTTTGTTGATAAACTATCATTAAAAGAAATTAAGCAACGTTTGTCTAAAATAGATACCACAGATGCAGGTTTTGAACAATTAAATTTTGGAGAACCAATATCTGAAGAAAATATTAATGTTAGAGACTTGCAATCTGCAGATATAGAAGGTTTCCGTATTAAAGGATTGTATTATTTTGATAAAAGACAAGGAGAGTTAAAATACCGTTTGTTAGGTATTGCGCCAGTTTCGCCAGATGTAAACTTTATTGATGATGAAGATCAAGGAGGAGACCTATCTACAATGGTAGATTTATTTTGGGTATGGTATCCAGGTATTAGAGATATAATGCATGAAATGAAAGTTTTTAATTCAAAGAATTCTGCATATCCATTGTCTTTTGATTTGTTACTTAATGCAAGGCGTTTTAATGCAATTATTTATAGAGAAGAAAATGTTTATGGAAACAGAGATATTAAAGATTATGTAAAAAATAATGCATTATTCCAAGTATTAGAATCACAAAAAATTAAAGAAAGAATCCGAAATTACGAATTAGATATGTGGAATTATTAATTTAGTTTATAAATCTATCTATCGTACAGATTAATTCAAAAATATTTAAATCTCCGAGAGTTACTACTCTCGGA
>WFMU01000199.1 GCA_015488935.1 Flavobacteriaceae bacterium
ATTTATTAAAGTAAAAAATGAGAAATTAGGAATTTCTTCTTTAAAAGTAAATGTAGATGTATTTGGCAATATCGCCACCACAACATACGATATGCTATTTTACAATCCAACCAACCAAGTTTTAGAAGGAGAACTTAATTTTCCATTAGGCGAAGGACAAAATGTAGTGCGATTAGCCTTAGAAATAAATGGCCATTTGCGAGAAGCCGTAGTAGTAGAAAAAGAATTAGGAAGAGTTGCTTTTGAAGCAGTAGTTAGGCGAGGTGTAGATCCTGTATTGCTCGAAAAAGTAACAGGAAATAATTACAAAGCAAGAATATATCCAATTCCAGCAAATGGCTATAAACGTATTGTATTGGCATTTGACCAAAATTTAAAATACAAAGACCATGCTAAAACATTACAGTTACCATTAAAATTTAATAAAGAATTAGATAAATTTAGTGTAGCTGTAGAGGTTTTTAGTCAAGATAAAGCACCAATAATTAAAACCAACGGATTGCCGTTGCAATTTTTAAAGACAGAACAAAGTTATAAATCAACCTTTACAAAAGAAAAGTACTTACTAAATAACGATTTGGATTTGCGTTTGCCATTAGGAGATAATACCGCAGCAATCATCAGAAATGAAAACTATTTTTATCTATCGCAGCCAATACAATTCACAAAAGAAGTAAGAGAAAAACCAAAAACTATCGATTTATTTTGGGACATGTCGTATTCCATGCAAGATAGAAACATAGAAAAAGAGCTAAAATTGTTGGATATATACCTGCAATACCTTCGAAATGTAACTATAAATATTACAACGTTTAGTAATGAATTGCGCAGCAAAAAAACATTTAAAATTACAAATGGAAACTGGAATATCTTAAAAACTGTTTTGCAATCGAGTGTTTATGATGGAGCAACAAACTATGCAGTTTTAGAAAAAGAAATAACAAATACATCAAATACCGTATTATTTTTTACCGATTTAATGCATAATTTAAGCGATACAAAACTACAATTTAAAAACACGGTATTTATAGTAAACAGTATAAGTAAAAGTAATCATGAATTAGCAAAGCAAATTACCAATAATAATGATGGAAGTTACATCAATTTAAACGATGTCTCAGTAACAGAAGG
The DNA here is from genome assembly GCA_015488935.1 of Flavobacteriaceae bacterium. Taxonomy (GTDB): domain Bacteria; phylum Bacteroidota; class Bacteroidia; order Flavobacteriales; family Flavobacteriaceae; genus S010-17. The sequence continues at coordinate 1,132 of WFMU01000199.1, forward strand.
ATTCCAATTATTAAAAAATAAAAAATTCGAATTATTAGCGATAGAAACCACAAATCCAGAAACTGAAATCTATCCAAAGAAATTCCAAAATGTAGTTCATGGTATAAATATAAGTGGAAAAAATATTCGTGCTGGACAAAAAATAACATTCAAATTCGGAAGTAATCAGCAAATAACAAAAACTATGGTCTATGAAATGCCAACTAAAAAGGTGCACACTACCAAATTAGACAAAATATTTGTAGCCAATAAAATAAATTTTTTACAAAAAGACAAAGAAAAAAACAAACAAGAAATAATAACATTGAGTAAAGGATATAAGGTAATTTCGGAATATACATCGATGATTGTTTTAGACAATGTAAGAGATTACTTAAAATATAAAATAGAACCACCAGCAGATTTAAGAGAAGCCTATGACAAGTTATTAAAACAAAGAAATGCAACTGTTGTGGCACAAGAAACAATAAAACAAGAAACAGATAAAGAAGTAAATGAACCAGAAAACATACAAGGAGAATTTATCGTATCTGGAGTTGTATCTGATGCTATGGGACCTGTAGCTGATGTTTCCGTAAAAGTAAAAGGAACAAATGTAGGAACAGTAACCGATTTTGATGGAAGATTTAGCATTAGAGCAAGTATTGGCAACGATTTGGTATTTACGCATATCTCGTATGGCACAATAGAAACAACCGTTGTAGGAAGACAAATGCATGTTTCCATGCAAAATGCAGGATCTGAATTAGAAGAAGTGGTTGTAACTGCATTAGGTATAAAAAGAAAAACAGACGAACTTACATCTTCTACACAAATAGTGAAAAGTGAAGTATTAACCAAAGCATCAGCACCAAATATTGTTAATGCGTTAGCAGGAAAAGTTTCTGGTTTAAGAATTAGCAAAACTACGAGTGGTGTAAACGAAGAAAATCAAATTTTGTTACGAGGAATGCGTTCTTTTTCAGGAAATAATGAAGCCTTAATTGTTATTGATGGAGTGCCATCATCTAAAGATTTATTAGAAGCTATTGACCCAGAATCAATAGAATCTGTTAATGTGTTAAAAGGTGCTAGTGGCGCAGCATTGTATGGCTCACAAGCAGCAAATGGCGCATTAATAATCACCACAAAAAAAGGCGATACAGGAACAAATATAGCAACAACTCACGAAGAAGAAGAAATTAAAGTAACACCTAGAAATAAATATTTGGGCAGTTTAAAAGTAAATATTCCAAAAAATAAAGCAGCGTATTTAAACGCATATAAATTTCTAAAAACAGCAAAAGGATATTACAATCAATATTTAATTCAAAGAGAAAAATACGTGAATTATCCAGCATTTTTAGTAGATATTTACGATTTATTTCTAGAAAAAGGATTTAAAAAATATGCCGATAGAATAGTATCAAATATTATTGAATTAGATATAGATAATTATGAAAAACTTAAAATATATGCCTATAAAATGGAAAAAAGTAAGCAAAAAGAATTGGCAGTATTTCTGTATAAAAAGATTTTAGAATTGCGACCAGAAGATGCACAATCGTATCGAGATTTAGCATTGATATATAAAGCAATGCACAAAAATAAAGAAGCAGATAAAATATTAGAAACCATAGTTTCAGGTAAAATATATAAAAATTCACACCGTAGAAAATTTAAAGGAGTAACTACTATTTCTAGGAATGAAATGGCGAGTAAGCATAAAAAATTTGATATTCGTGTTGTTATAGATTGGAATCACAACGATACCGATATCGATTTACACATTATTGAGCCAACTTTAGAAGAATGTTACTATGGACATCAACAAACTAAAATTGGAGGTCAGATGTCTATGGATATGACACAAGGTTTTGGACCAGAAGAATACACGCTTACAAAAGCAAAAAAAGGAATTTACTATGTAAAAGTGAATTATTATGGCGATAGATATCAGAAAATTGAAAATCCAACATTTATTAAAATAACAATATTTAAAAATTATGGTAGCGATAAAGAAACCAAAGAAATTAGAGTAATACGAATGTCTGGAAAATCTAAAAAATATATCTTAGCAAAAATTAATGTTGCGTAAAGCTTGGTATAGTTATTGAAATGTTTATTTTTGAATATTAATAATTTAAAACAAAACTTTAGATGAAAAAAATGATTTTAATACTTGCTTTTGTGTTAACAGGAGTAATGGTACATGCGCAAGAAAAAGATGCTTTTACAAAAGACACAGAAAAATTAGTACGCGTTATATCTGCTTCTGCATTTGAGCCTGTTGTAAAACAATTCTCGGCAATGGTTCCTCAAGATAAAAAGGAAGCATTTGAAAAAGATGTAAGAGCAACATTTCCAAAATTGTACGCAGCGATGGCTGAAATTTATAAAGAGGAGTTTACACATGATGAGGTAAAAGATATTTTAGCATTTTATGCAACTCCAACGGGTAAAAAATTAGCAGAAAAAACAGGAGTACTTTCTCAAAAAGGAATGGCAGCAGGACAACAATGGGGAATGGAAATCCAAACATTAATATCTAAGTACAAATAAAAGTAACTAGAAATAATTAAAAAAAGCCATCTATTTTTAGATGGCTTTTTTTGTTTATAGTTACAGTGCTATCTGCTAATCCTCCTCTTCGGCACGTCTTACGATAGCATCTGGCAATGATTTTTTAGCTTTAGCACCCAATTTTTTAATTTTTTCGACCGAAGTAATCAAATTTCCACGACCTTCAAAAAGTTTATTCATGGCATCTTTATAGCCACTTTTAGCTTCGTCCATTTTTTTACCAACTTTGGTTAAATCGGCAATTAAACCATCAAATTTATCATATAAAGCACCAGCTTGTCTGGCAATTTCTATGGCGTTTCGTTGTTGTTTTTCGTTGTTCCACATACTATCTATGGTACGTAGTGTTGCCAAAAGGGTAGAAGGTGTAACAATTACAATATTTTTTTCAAATGCCTTGTTATACAATTGATTATCGTAATTTGTAGCCACAGCAAAAGCAGGTTCTATAGGTACAAAAAGCAATACAAAATCTGGCGATTCAATTTCATACAAATCCTCATATTTTTTATCACTTAGTTGTATTACATGTCTATTTAAAGAAGCAATATGCTCTTTTAAAAACTGATTTCTGTCGTCTTCATTTTCGGCATTTACCATTTTTTCATACGCTGTAAGCGAGACTTTAGAATCTACAATCATTTTTTTATTATCTGGTAAATGGATAATTACATCTGGTCTTAAACGTTGTCTATCACCATCATTAACGGTAAAACTTTTTTCCATTTCATATTCACGACCTTTCTCTAAACCAGATTTTTCTAAAACACGTTCTAAGATAAGTTCGCCCCAATTTCCTTGTGTTTTACTTTCGCCTTTTAAAGCTTTTGCCAAGTTATTTGCCTCGTTACTAATTTTAATATTCTGTTCGTGAAGCGATTTTAAATGTTCTCCCAAAGCAGCATGACGCTCAATATTTTCTTTGTTAGAGTTTTCTACTTTTTGCTCAAAGGTCTGAATTTTTTCTTGTAGTGGATTTAAAATTTGTTTTAAATTCTCTTTATTCTGCTCGGTAAATTTCACCGATTTTTCTTCTAAAATCTTATTTGCTAAGTTTTCAAATTCTTTGGTAAATTTTTCTTGTAATTTTTCAACTTCCTGTTTGTTTTCGGTAAGTTTAACTTGTGTATTTTCTAATTCTGCTAATTTTTGGGTTAGCTTAATATGCAAAGCATCTTTTTCGGTACGAATTTTTTCGCGTTCGGATTTAATTTCAAGAATCAATTTTTCGGTATTATTTTTTTCTTCTTGTACCAAATTTTTATAATCTGTAAGTTGTTGCTGACTTTGATTTTTAAAAGTCTCAAATTGCTGTGTTGTTTGTTTGTTACGTTCTACCAAAGCAGCCGTTTCTTTTTCAAATTTAAGTGTAGAAAATAGTTTGCCTAGAATGGCTCCTACAATTAAGGCAACAATTCCGATAAGGATATAGATGAGGTATTCGTTCATTTGCTTATTAATTTTATGTAAAAGTAATTAATATTTGGAGAATAGGGTGTTATTATTAATAGTTCCACATCAAAAAACATTTTTAGAAGTCTTTTATACGTAAAGCAAAATGTAATAAAATAAAAAGACTATTATCCAATGATAGCTTCTGGATTGTAACCTAAATACGGTACTTTTTCTTCTTTAAAAGTGATGCCAAATTCTTCCAATTCTTTTAATATAGGCTCGTAAACTTCTTTGGTAATAGGTAGTTGAACACCAGGTGTTTTTATTTCGCCATTTAAAATTTTTAAGGTTGCTATTGCAACTGGCAAACCAACTGTTTTTGCCATTGCAGTATAAATTTGGTCATCGCCAATAACACGCATATACGAATTTATTTGACGGCGTTCATTTTGGTATTCATACCCAAATTTGTGCATCATTACTATCATATCTTTATCGTCTGATTTTAAAGTCCACTTGTCCATTAAAATTTTCTGTAAAATTTGTGCAGGAGTTGCTTTTTTTAATCCAACTTTTTTAGTTTTACTAAAGATATCTAGTTCTAATAATTTTTCCCAGATGATATCATCTTGGTCAATTTTTAGATAATAGCGCAATTTTAATTCTACAGAGTCGTGTGGAGCGTATGCTAAAAATGAATTAGTAAAATCGCGATAAGTCATATTTTCAGAATCATCTATGGTGTAGCTATCATCGGTCATTCCTAGTTGTACAAAAATATTCCATGCTCTAGAAAAACCTATTTTGCGAATTGTTCCTCGATATAAAGTTTGAATATCCTCTAAGCCATATACACTTCTATATTTTAAAGAATCTCTATTAGCAAGACCTTCAAATTTTCCATATTCTCTTAAATCTAAAATTTCGGTACGTCTAAATAGTTTATGATATGGTATGTATTTATATTTTCCTTCTTGAATAAATTTCGCAGCAGAGCCTTGTCCTGCTACCACTACATTTCTAGGATTCCAAGTAAATTTATAATTCCATAGATTATCATCACTTTCTGGAGCTACTAATCCACCAGTAAACGATTCAAAAAGTATTAATTTTGCACCATTGTCTCTTATTCTATCAATAATTTGCATAGCACTCATGTGATCGATTCCAGGATCTAAACCAATTTCATTCATAAAAACCAAGCCTTTTGCTACAACTTCGTCATTAAGGGCTTGCATTTCTTTAGATATATAGGATGCTGTAACCATACTTTTACTGTACTTAACACAATCTTTTGCTACTTCTAAATGAAATCGTGCAGGTAACATAGATATTACAATATCTGCTTGTTGTACTGCTTCACTTCTGCTTTTTTCTTCAAAAATATCCAATGCTATAGCTTTTCCATTTTTGTGATTTGCTACCATTTTTTTTGCGGCATCTATTTGCTTATCTGCCACAATAATTTGTAAGTTTTCAACGGTAGATTTATCTAATAAATATTGGATTAATGAAGATGCTGAGCGTCCTGCTCCTATTACTAAAATTTTTCTCATAATGCTACCTGAAAATAATTCAGGCTAATTTAATTAATATTGCCGTTTTACTATTTTTTATTATGCCGTAAATCGGATTTCAAATTTACAAAATTGAAGATAATACCAAGCAAAATATTTCTAAATTTTAGATTTTTTCAAAAGTATTTTACAAGAAGCTAATTCTAAATCTATTAACTTAGACCATTGTATTTAGATTAAAAAAACTGTTGGAAGTTATTACAAACGTAAGTTCGTTATAAAACAGGTTTAAAAAAAATGGTATCTTTGCATTTATGCAAAAAAAGATTAACATATTAAATAAAAAAGCTCGTTTTGAGTATGAGTTTTTGGATAAATATACTGCTGGAATTCAACTTACTGGAACGGAAATTAAATCCATTCGCGAAAGCAAAGCTCGTATTACGGAGAGTTTTTGCGAATTTAATGAGCGTGGTGAGTTATTTGTAATTAATATGTTTATTGAAGAATATATGTATGGTAATGTGTATAATCATAAACCAAAAAGTTCGAGACGTTTATTATTAAACAAAAGAGAACTTA
>WFMU01000200.1 GCA_015488935.1 Flavobacteriaceae bacterium
TTGAAGATGCCAAAGGAATGATTGCAGCAGAAAACTTTTTATTTGGCTATCTTGAAGAAAACAATACAAATTATGATGATTTTATTGAAAATCTAATTATCGATAATATAGAACCAGAAGTGGTACAAGAAGATGCTTCTGAAGAAATCGTAAAACCAAAAACAAAAGCAGAAAAAAAATCCTTTTTTAGAAGATTGTTTGGCAATTAGAATTTAATAAAATTGGTTAGTCCAATAAATCTGGTCTAATCCTTTTTGTACGTGCAATGGCATTGTTTTCTCGCCATATATCGATTTTTTTAAAATTACCAGAAAGTAAAACATCAGGAACTTTGTTGCCTTTATAATTGGCTGGTCTTGTGTAAACTTCTGGAGCTAACAAGTTATCTTGAAAAGAATCGGTAAGTGCAGACATTTCATCGCCAATAACACCTGGAATTAAGCGTATAATAGCATCAGAGATTACAGCAGCTGCTAGTTCACCACCAGAAAGCACATAATCGCCAATAGAAATTTCTTTGGTAATAAATAAATCGCGAACACGTTGGTCAACTCCTTTATAATGCCCTGTTAAAATAATAATATTTTCGGCTAAAGATAAACTATTTGCTGTTTGCTGATTTAATGCTTTAGCATCTGGCGTTGTATAGATAATCTCATCATAGTCACGTTCTTTTTGTAATTTAGAAATGCATTTTTCAATAGGTTCAATCATTAAAACCATACCTGCACCTCCGCCAAATGGCGTGTCATCAATTTTACCATAAGCGTTGATAGCATAATCTCGTAGATTATGAAAATGAACTTCCACTAATTTTTTATCTATTGCCCGTTTAATTATAGAATGCTCAAAAGGGCTTTTAATTAATTCGGGAGAAACAGTAATTATATCAATTCGCATGGTGTTTTTTAAATAATGGCAAAGGTATTGTTTTTTTAAGTTAGCTTGAAGAAAGTTTAGCATTATTCAACTTGTTTTTTATATGCCTGTAATCGTTCTTTAAAACTAGCAGATTTAAAATTTAAGTCACGAACAGCCTTGCTAATATTAAAACCAGTTTTTGGAGGTCTTGTAGCGGCTTGATTTAATTGCGTTGTTTTAATAGGTTTAATTAAGGTTTTATTTAAGTTAAAAGTAGCAGCAACTTGCAATGCAATTTCATAAATATTTAATAATTCATTACTAGAAATATGAAAAATACCAATCGCTTTTTTTTGTACAGCCAATAAACAGGCTTCCGCTAAATCGTCTGATAAAGTTGGCATTCTGTATTGGTCAGTAACCACGTTTATTTCCTTTTTATTTTTTAAAGAGTTTATTACCCAAGAAACAATGTTTCCATTATTAGCATTATCTACAATACCATAAACCAAAATAGTTCGTAAAATGCAATAATCAATAGAACTTTCGGTAATTAAATTTTCGGATTTTAGTTTTGATAGCCCATAATAATTCACAGGATTTGCTTTATCAGTTTCTAAGTAAATAGGATTTTTTCCATCAAAAATAAAATCGGTAGAAATATGTAAAAGGTGGCTGTTATTTTTTTTACAAGAAGCAATAATAGTAGCAACAGCATTTACATTAATAGCATCACATTCTTTTGGTTTTTGTTCGCAAATATCCACATTAGTCATTGCAGCAGCATTAATGATAAAATGAGGTACAATAGTATCTAACAAAGTACTAATTTTATCAGAATTTGTAATATTTACATTGTAATAGGTATAACCATTAGTTTTAGAATTTCTATTATCACCTCTAGAAAAAGCAAAAACCATATAATTTTTAGAAACAAAAAGATTTACTAATTTCTGACCTAATAGACCATTACTACCTGTTATTACGATTTTAATACTATTCATTAATTTTATTATTTTTCTTCGTTCCCGAAGTTTTGGGACTGTAAAAAATCACTCGATGTGACGTATTCTAAAAATTGCTATTTAACATTCATAACTCATAACTCATAACTCAACACGCATCACTCAAAAAAGTTCCTGTAATTTTTTAATTTGGTCTTCTCTGCCAAGCACAATAAGTTTAGAATTTGGAACAAGTTTTACATTTGATTCAGGATTAATAATATATTCGTTATCCGAAGTTTTTACACCAATCACAGAGCAGCCAGTTTTTCTACGTAAGTCTAAATCACTAAGCGTTTTATTAATAAATTCTTTTGGTAATTTGTTTACAATAACCTCTTCAAGGTTTGTCATACAATCGCCATTTAATGAAAGTTTATCCACAAATTCAATAATGTCTGGCGAAACTACGAGAGATGCCATGTGGTCTCCACCAAGTTTATCAGGCATAATCACATTATCTGCACCAGCAATACGTAGTTTTCTTTCCGAAGTATCGTTAGACGCTCTGCTTATAAGTGTAGCATTACCATTGTATTGTCTTGCAGAAAGTACAACAAATAAATTATCAGCATCACTAGGAAGTGTAGTAATTAAATTGGATGCATTACGGATACCTGCTTTTACCAATATATCATCGTTTGTTGCATTACCTTCTACAGACAAAAAATTGGCAGCATCAATAATTTTTAAAATTTCCTTATCACTTTCAATAATAACACAAGCTTTACCGTGATTTTTTAGTTTAAGAACTGCTTGTTTGCCATTTCTACCATAGCCACAAACAATAGTATGCCCTTTTAAATTTTGAATTTTTTTTTGCATTCTTTTAAATTTTAATTCGTCTAAAAATTTTCCATTGGCAATATATTCGGTTACAACAGAAACAATGTAGGCATAGATACCAATACTTGTAAAGATAAGAAAAATTGTAAATAATTTTTCGTATTCACTAGAAGGATGTACTTCGCCAAAACCAACAGTAGAAATAGTAATTACTGTCATGTATAGCGCATCTACAAAAGTATAATTGCCAATATTCATATAACCAATTATACCAATACCTATAAGTACAAAGGCTAACAATAGAACAGTAATAAGTTTATTTTTTATTTTCATGCGTATTTGTTAGTAGAAAGTTATAAATCAAAAACCGAACTTCTTTTTGTATAAACCATGTCTTTTAACTTTAATAAAAAGGCAAGTGTAAGATAAATTCCAAAAGATAATCCAACAGTTACAAAAGAAATATAGATAAAAAATAACCGAACGTTTTTTGCACGCATACCTAATCTATCTGCAAAGCGAGATAATACATTAAAACCATGTAATTCAAAAAAATAGCGAATAGCGTATATAAATTTCATTCTCTTTTAAATATACAACAAAGTTAATAAATTAGTTGGATGATAAAATTAAATAGAAACATAAGCTAAAAAAATTATTTCACATCATCAATAATTTGTAAATTGCGCCCTGTAAAAA
>WFMU01000201.1 GCA_015488935.1 Flavobacteriaceae bacterium
ATTAGAACCAGAAGCGGTCATACTGTAGAATTTAATGACGCCAGTGGTACAGAAAGTATTACCATTACAGATATAAACAGTAATACCATCTATATAGATACTGCAAATAATAATATTACCGTTTCAGCCAATGAAACCATGACATTTAATGCAAAGAACATTAATATCAATGCAGATGAAAATATTAGAGTAACAGCAGGAAAAGATTTAACAAATAGTGTTGCAGAAAATTATAATGTAATGGCAAAAAATAACAATATAATTATTGAAGAAACCATTGTAACCGATTCTAAAAAACAAGAAAATCTTTCCGATGAAATAACAATGAGTAGTGGTAAAAAGAATTTTACACTTATTTCAGGAAAATCTGTTGATGTACAAAGTAAAGAAAAAGTAAAATTATTCTAAATTAGAATACTAATAGCTAATCAATGAAATTAAAGTTTTTAATTGATGATGATGAGAGTGAAAGTGCTGTAAAACATAAATTTATTTCTCGTCCAAATAAGTTGTCTGCTAAGTATGGATGTACGGTTTCTTTTGAAAAAGGAACGGTAAAAAATGAAATACGATACAAGTTAGATATTGATTTTTCTAAAGGACAAAATGGAATTAATTTATTTAGAATAAACAGAGCAAAAGAATTGTTTATTAACGATTTTCCTCCAAATAGTTTTATTGATCAATTAGCTTTTGAAACTAGTAAGGTTATTTATCCTTTAGAATTAGAAGTATTAAATGATGGAAATATAAAAAGTATTCGAAATTTTAAGAAAATAAAAGAGAGATGGATTAAAGAAGAAAAAAAAATTAGAATATATTACAAAGGAAAATTAACCGATACATATTTAAATCTTACGAATAAAACATTAAAAGCCGAAGAAAGACTCATTAATAAATTAACAAAAGATTGGTTTTTTTATCTGTTTTTTAAACTCTTTAACAAATATAATTTTAAAGAGAAATACATGCATTTTCCAACAGCAGGAAAAGCATTACCAGTAAAATATAAAGTTTCTCATAATGTAAAAGAAAGAGAAAAAGCAAAAGATATATTCGTTATAATTAATGGAGAAATTAAAGATGAACGCTGTGCTCTTGATTTAGAACAAGAGTTAGATTATCCATATTTTAAAAGTATAAATGGTAAAGAAAAAGACTTAAAGGGAACTTGTGATATTTCGTATTCATTAAATAACAAAAATAGAATTATTGAAGGTATTGATGCAACATTTTATACCGAATATTTAGTACCAAAAAAAGTAACTGTAAAAATGTTTCTTTTAGAAAGTGAAACAATAAAAAAATCTAATTTTTTAGATTAGTAAATTAAAATTATGAGCGAAAAACATGCCGTAGTTCAAGGAGCAACATGCAAATGTGAATTTGGAGATTTTCCAGATAAATTGATGGTGTTGTCACAAACTAAAAATTATGCAAATGACAACAAAGGTGCACAAAAGTTGATAGCAAGTACCATGGAAATTGGAGGAGGAACTTTTCAAAAAAACACCTTTGGACAATGCAAATTACAACCAACAGGTAGTAGTTTTAAACCTTGCCAAATTGTAGTAACAAAATGGGATAAAGTTTATGAAAAAATAACCTTAAGTAATAATGGAAAGATCTTACTAGAAGACAGTAAAGCAACTTGTGTAATATCTGGTAGTCCAAGTATTAGTATTATAAATCACGGGCAAACTGCCGAAGGGCATGTAAATAATTCCGAAGAAACAGATACAGACACACAAACACAAATAAACCCAATGGTTGATGTGAATGAATTAAATAATAACGAAGAAACTGTTAAAGAAGTAATAATTTCTTAAAAAATAAATTATGCCAATAGGAGTAGAAAAAGTAGGTTTAGTAAATCCTAATGATAAAAGAATAAAACCAGTAGCAGGTAGCTCAAAAAAATATCCAGCTGTGGTTATGTTTCCTGCTGATATTGAAATAGAATTTGAAGCAATATACTATAAAGACACTCCCGAAAATAAAAAAGGAAGAGCAAAATGGGTTGTTAAACCATTTAATGATTTACCAATTGATGCAGAAGATAAAAGAGAACATGTTGGAGATAGAGTTAGTGTAAAAATAGAAGCTAAATACTGCGGTCCTGGCAGATACAAAGTGTTAGAAGCTTTTTTAAACAAACCCGAAAGTAAATATCCAACCATGATACTTCTTCTTGGAGAAGCTCCAATGAAAATAAAAACTACAAAATGGAGTGCCGAAAAAGAAGGTGCAGATATAAGACAATCACCAGTAAAATATGGAGATAATGTATGGCTAAATATTGAAACTGAAGGACTAAATGGAACAACTCTTGAAGTTGATGTTTTTAATAAAGCTACAGGCTCTGATATTCCAGTACATACATATCACAATGTAAAATGTCGTGGAGGTGTAGTAAATTATAATATAAAAAATACTTATTTATGGCGTAAAAAAACTGGAATTTGGACAAGTAGTAAAGAAGAATTTTACATAAAAATAAGATTAAAAGGAAACAAAGAGTATTTAAAAGATGATAAAGGACAAACACCACATGCAAGATACCTGAGAATTGAAGACAAAATATCGAAAAGAACTGTCGAAGAATCCTCAAATGCCCTTCCGTTAAAAACAGGAAAAGAAGAAGTAAATTTAGAACGATATGAACCTTGCAGATTTTCTAGTCTAACAATAATTGATGAAGGTAAAAAAATAGTTCTTTTTGATGAAGGAAAACTAAAACTCAAAGGAGAAGTAAAAAAAGAATTTCCAGTTTCCGAAAAAATTTATTTTGATTATGATAAAGCAATAATAACCTCCGAAGCAAAGAAAGTATTAAACCCTTTAGCCACATTTCTTAAAGATAATGCCTTTGTTCCTGTTGAATTAGGAGCACATTGTGATGTTCGTGGTACAGACGCTTATAACGATGCGTTGTCGCTAAAAAGAGCAACTGCTTCTGTTAACTATCTAAAATCAAAAGGAGTTACAAATAAAATTAATGCAAAAGGATATGGTAAAAGAAAACTATTAATTAAAGGTAGTGAAAATGAACTTACCGAAGAACAACACAAGCAAAACAGAAGAGTAACTATTAAATTTAAAATTTTTGGAGGAGACTCGCAAAGTATCGTTTATGAAACCATCGCACCAGATGATGATACAAAAAAAGAAATAACGCTAAAAATAGGAGATTATAATACAGACAAATGTTTCCAAGAAAAAATAGTAGAGCGCAAACACGAAACAGATTTTCGAATTATTGAAATGACCCAAAACGGAAAAAAATATTCTCCCGTAATGGATGGTAAAAGTGATGTAAAATACAAAGTTTACTCTAAATTATCTGGCGAATGGTATTCTACAATGCCTTTAAAATATATTTTTCCTCATAAAATAATTCCAAATCAATTCTTATATCATCCTCATAGTTGTCGCTATTATTCCGATAATACCAAGGCTAGTGTCATTGTAAAAGTATATCCAGATATTAAATGGGAATTCTCCGTTTTTCTTAACCTAAGTAACGATTTAAGTGTAAAATGGCAAAATATGCCATACGGAAAAAGTGTAAAACCAGAAAATTTAGGCTTTGGTGGCGAAAAGAATTTACATGCTAGAGCTGGAAAAATGGGAGCCGAAAAAAGATGGAAATATACAGATATAGATTTTGGAGCTGTACTACAAGCTAAATGGAACAAAACAGGAAAAGATAGTTACGCAAGAAATGAAAAACTTACAGCAAAATTTGATGCTAAAATAAAAGCCTTATATAAAATTTTTGGACAATTAAAAGAAGCATCAAAATACATTACCAATGCAACCAAAGCAACCATAGTAAAAACAAAAATTGGAAGTAAATTACCAGTAACTATAGAAATGAGACCTCCCAATTTTGCAATTGGAGCAGAATGGCAATTAGCAAGAGGTGTAAAAAATAATAAACCAATCAAAGAATTAGGAACAGATATTAAATTATTTTTTAAAGCAGAACCATTGATTGGTTTAGAATTAACATTAGATTTATTAGGTTTAGCAATTGGATTAACCGGTCCTGCTGCTCCTGTTTTACATGCTGTTCGTAATTGGATGGGAGAAGGAGAAAATATAAGTTTAGATATTTATATAAACTTAGTTCTTTCGGGAATGATAAAAATACCTGACTTAAGCCTTGCATACAATACTGCATCAGATAATACCGACCCAAATAGAAAAGTAAATTTAGAAGCAGATGCTACAATAGAATTAAAATTAGAAGCTGGGCTTTTTATTAAAGCAAAAGTAGTTATTGTTATTGCAGAATTTTATGCTTCTGGAAAAGCACATATAGAAGGAAAAGGTTCTATTACATTCGGACACAAGATAACATATAAATCCGACAAATTAGTATATAGACCAAAATTACTATTTGATGGTATCCATGCAAAAATACTGATAAAAGCAGAAGTAGGAATAACAATAAAAAAAGGATGGTTTAGCGGAAATCACAGTAAAGAACTTGCAGATTTTCACGATAAATTTGATACACCTCAATTTGATATCATAAAAAAAATAGAAGAATTAACAGGACTAGATGCAAATATTACACTAATTGAATAAAAATATAAAAATGAAACCAATCTTAATCTTAATACTTACTACAATGTTGAGTTGTCAATCACAATCAGATTTTGATATCATAAATATCGAATTAAATAAAGACAAAGTGTCAACCATAATTCCAAAAGAAATAAAAACAGCAACTTTTGATGCAGGATTATCTGGTGGTAATAATAAATTTACTTCAATAAGCTCCAAAAAAATATTAGTTTTTAACGGCAAAAATTTTGCAGGAAAGCATCCAAATGCACACAGTGAAAACAGCCTTTTTTTATTTTTTAACAAACAAGATAGTATCATTACAAAATACTCAGTAACCTTATTTACTGCAAAAAATGATAAAAAATTTATTAAAACGCTAAAAGAAGCATTAGGAAATCCAAATTACACAGGTTTTAGAACAAAAAAAGATAAAACAGATGATAAACCATTGGCATATATTTGGGAAAATAAAAAAAATAATTCCTTTTACCATTTAGGTGTTTCGAGATATGAAAATTACAACCAATTAAGGCTTACTGTAGTACCAAACCCTAAAAACAGTCAAGATATCCCAGCAATATACGGTAGTAATTGTTGGAGTTCTTTTATGTATGAAAGAACAAAAAGGAAAAATCCAAATTATACATACCAACAATTTATAATTGATGCAAAAAAAGAAGATAGTGATGATGTATGTAGCAATTTATCTAAATAATTAATAAAATTAACAGATGAAAATACCTATAAAATTTTTCTTTTGGATTTTTATAATATTCCATGTATCCAAAATCCATAGTCAAGTAATAAAGACGGTTTCGTTAGATACCGTTTTCATTAAAAAAGAACCCAATTTAATATTTAATTATACCTCTAAATACAACAAGAAAAATTTTATTAATAAAGGTGTTAATTACGAAATATACTCATTCACAAACAAAAACCCTTCAGATAGTATTACACTATTTGGTATTGTAGTAGAAGAATCTCGAATTATTGTTCTAAAAAAGAAAGTATTACTAATAAGCATCAAGTTAAAAATAGATAATAAAAATATTAAAAACATAGAAAAAGAATTTGCCAAAATATTTGGTCCGTTTAATCCAAAAATATCCATCTCTCAAGGAGATCAAAGAGAACTCTATTACAATAACGATAAAACAGGATTTATGATTGATGCTTTTTACGAAACAAATTTAAATGATGGTAGCCTAGATGTAGCATATATTACAAAAGAATTTATTAACCTTAGATAGAATAAACACAATGATTAAAGAACCATATTACATGATTAATTTTAGTGCAGCTGCCTGTTTATTTGAAATTCGTGTAAACGATATACCAGTTACTACGCTAGATACAAAAGGACAAATAGCCACTAGAATTCCAATAAACTATGCCATATCAGAAAGTGGTAAGCAAGAAGTAAGTATAAAAATTTTACCTATTTCTGGAACTTCAAAATTATCTGAAGCAGCAGCATTGAGTTACACCATAGAATTATACGATGTAAACGGCAATAATTTTAATTTCAAAAATCAATATAAAGGCTATCAATCACCTAAAATAGACAAAGAAAAAATAATACCAATACTAACACATAAAACTACTTTTGAAGCAAAAATTCCATACCAACTAAAAGACCATTGGAAAGAAGGTCAAAACCTAAAAGATATTGATAATTTAAATGTAAAAATAAGAAATACATATCTGCGACTAGGTAAATTAATTAGCAATGGTAATTACGATTTACTTGCAAAAAAAATGGAAAATAGAGAATACAATATGGCAACAGCTATGTATTTATCATCTAAAGAGGCAAAAGCAAGAATAGCAAGTTTAATAAATGATTTAAAAAACGGATATAATTTTATGATGTTAGATGAAAAAGCAGTGCCCGTAGTTTCTGCTTATGGTAAAAAAGTTGCCCTAAAAAAACCTAATGGAGAACCTGCATTAAGTTTTGGAAATAAAGAAAAAAATGAACAAATAATGCTAGATATTGAATACTATTTGCCAAAAAATACTTCCGATTTTGAAATAATATAAACACAATAATATTATTATTTATTAAATCTGTTTTTTAAAATCCAAATCACAAGTCTTTAATTTAATTGGTTTTTTAAAAAAAAATTGGTACATTGCATTCGGAATTAGGTTTTTACTAATTTTTATATATTTATTCAATAGGACTATTCCAACTAAAACCGTTAAATCATGGCATTACAATCAACTACAAAGA
>WFMU01000202.1 GCA_015488935.1 Flavobacteriaceae bacterium
CAAGTTCTATATTAAATTTATGCTAATTATATCAATAATCATTTTAAATTTAGTTTTGATTATGAAAGAATTTATCTAAATGGTAAATAAATTCTTAGTTAAAAAATTTCTTTTACAGACGATACTCTAATTTTAATACCATCTTTACTTCCGTCATCAGAATCAATTTCTCCTTCGACTTCCCAAAATTTTTGTGTCCCTTTACTACCTTGCATTCTTGTAAATTCTTTTAAATCTTCTAATTTTCTAAAAGCATGGACTATACTGCCCATGGTAGGAGTTTCATCAGAAAAACGATATGCTATTGCCATAATAATTAGTTTTTAACACCAAAGTTACATTCAAATAATATAGTAAAACAATTTGGTGTTTTATTTTGCCTACTCCTGTTTAAAGTCTTTTTTCAGTTTGTTCCGACTTTACAAATTATAGAATATAATGTGTGGCATTAAAGATACATATTTTTTTTCATTCTATTTAAAATTAATTGGTTAAAAAAATAGCAGTTACAAAATATGTAAACTGCTATTTTAATTTATGGGAATTCGATATAAGAATCGAAATAAAAATGCAATAAATGCATGAAATATGAGATACAAATTTAGAAGACTAACGAGTTCGTTTAATAAATTTTAAATGCTGTTTGCATATTCTAATAAATCTACAATTTTGGTAGCATAACCAAACTCATTATCATACCAAGAAATTATCTTAAAAAAGTTTGGATTTAGCTCCACACCAGCACCAGCATCAAAAATAGATGTTCTAGTTTCCGAAACAAAATCTTGCGATACTACTTCGTCTTCGGTATATCCTAAAATACCTTTAAACTCGTTTTCGGAAGCTTTTTTCATTACTTTTTTTATTTCTTCGTAAGAGGTGCTTTTTTCTAGTCTAACTGTAAAATCTACAACAGATACGTCTGCGGTTGGAATTCTAAAAGCTACTGCATCCATTTTACCTTTTAGTTCTGGAATAACTTTTGTTACTGCTTTAGCAGCACCAGTTGTTGTTGGTATAATATTGTTAAGAGCAGAACGACCTCTACGCCATTTTTTAGAAGGGCCATCCACAGTTTTTTGTCCAGATGTTGCA
Source organism: Flavobacteriaceae bacterium (assembly GCA_015488935.1). Lineage (GTDB taxonomy): Bacteria > Bacteroidota > Bacteroidia > Flavobacteriales > Flavobacteriaceae > S010-17. The sequence continues at coordinate 1,096 of WFMU01000202.1, forward strand.
GCATGTACCGTTGTCATTAAACTCTCTACAATACCAAAATTATCGTTTAGTATTTTAGCAATTGGTGCCAAACAATTTGTTGTACAAGAAGCATTAGAAACAATTGTATCTGTTGCTTTAATATCTTTGTGATTTACACCCATAACAAACATTGGAGCATCTTTTGATGGAGCCGAGATAAATACTCTTTTTGCGCCACCTTTAAGGTGTAATCCTGCTTTTTCTAGACTTAAAAAGAAGCCAGTAGATTCTATAATATTTTCTGCACCAGCTTCATCCCATTTTAAATTTTCAGGATTTCTTTCTGCTGTAATACGAATGGTATTACCGTTTACTACTAAGTTTCCATTTGCAATTTCTACCGTACCATTAAAACGTCCATGTACCGAATCGTATTTTAATAAATATGCTAAATATTCTACATCTAACAAATCGTTTATAGCTACTACTTGTATATTTTTTCTTGTTACTGCTGCTCTAAAAGCCAATCGACCGATTCTTCCAAATCCATTAATTCCTATTTTTATCATTCTTTTTTAATTTGTGTTTCAATATTGAAACTTTGTTGTTATTTTTATTTTATACGGATAAAATATCCGACATTCTTAATAATTCTTTGTTTATAGTATGCTTTCCTTTTACGGCTTTTTCTAATGGTGTTGTAGCCACTTTATTATCAATTAAGCCTACCATAATATTTTTTTTGCCATCGAGTAATAATTCTACAGATTTTACACCTAATCTACTTGCCAATACCCTGTCAAAACAGCTTGGCGAACCTCCTCTTTGCATGTGTCCTAAAACAGATACTCTAACTTCGTATTGTGGTAAATTTTCTTCGATATAATCTGCCAATTCAAAAACATTTTTTCCAGTTTTATCTCCTTCAGATACAATTACAATGCTAGATGATTTTCCACTCCTTTTACTTTTTTTAAGGGATTCGAGGAGTCGATCAAGTCCCATATCTTCTTCTGGAATTAAAATTTCTTCCGCACCAGCGCCAACACCTGTATTTAAAGCAATAAAACCAGCATCTCTTCCCATTACTTCTACAAAAAATAGTCGATTGTGAGAACTTGCTGTATCTCTAATTTTATCAATAGCATCGATAACGGTATTTAATGCTGTATCGTATCCAATGGTAAAATTTGTACCAAAAATATCATTATCTATAGTTCCAGGAATTCCAATAATTGGAAAATTAAATTCTTCGTTAAAAATCATGCCACCAGTAAATGTACCATCACCACCAACAAGCACTAAGGCATCAATATTATTATCTTTGAGTTGTTTGTGTGCTTTTTTTCTTCCTTCTTTGGTTCTAAACTCGTCCGATCTAGCAGATTTTAATATGGTTCCTCCTTTTTGTATAATATGATGTACAAATCTGGCACTCATTGTTTTAAAATCGCCTTCAATCATACCTTGGTAGCCTCTATAAATACCAATACATTCTACATGGTAATACGAACATGTTCTTACTACAGCTCGTATTGCTGCATTCATTCCGGGAGCATCTCCTCCAGATGTTAAGACCGCAATTTTCTTTATCCTTGTTTTCATTTGTATTGTATTAATTTTGTTTTTTATTCGATTTTATACACGTAAGGTTTACTAGCATATTTACATAATAACTCCTTTAATGCGTAGTCTCCAAAAAAAACAGCGAACTACAAATTTACAATTTTGTTTATTAATAATGCTTTTTTAATTTAAAAAAATACGAAAACGTTTTCTTAAAGAAATGTTACTCATAGTGTGTATTAAAAATTCTGGAACTCAAAGGG
>WFMU01000203.1 GCA_015488935.1 Flavobacteriaceae bacterium
ATCTAGAATATTTTGTAATTCGTTTTTGATAGTACAAAACATATTTAGCTGATTTTCTTTTTTTGTTATTTTAAAGTCAAATTTACTTTTTAGGTTTTCGAATTGTACTGTTGTTAGTTTTTCAAATTTTATTTTTAATATTTCTTTGGTTTTACTTTGATTTTGTAATTCTTCTAAACTTCCTTGTGCTATTAGTTGTCCATTATCCATTATGGCAATAGTATTGCATAATCGTTCTACTTCTTCCATGTAATGTGTGGTGTATATAATGGTTATTCCTTGTTTGTTTAGCAGTTCAACAATTTCAAATATTTGATTTCTACTTTGTGGATCTACACCTACGGTTGGTTCATCCATTAGTACTATTTTTGGTTCGTGTAGTAATGCTGCTGCTATGTTAATACGGCGTTTCATACCGCCTGAATAAGTTTTTATTAATTCATTTTTGCGATTTTCTAATCCTATTAGTTGTAATATTCTTGTTATTCGTTTTTTTAATGTTCGATTGTCTATTCCGTAAAGTTTACCGAAGAATTTTAGATTTTCATAGGCAGAAAAATTTTCATATAAAGATATTTCTTGTGGTACGATTCCAATAATTTTTTTGCACTGGTTTGTATGTGTACTTAAATCTATTCCGTTAAGGAAAATAGTTCCAGAATCGGCTTTTAATACAGAACTCAATATGTTTATTAAGGTTGATTTTCCTGCGCCATTTGGTCCTAATAATCCAAATATTTCTCCTTTTTTGAGGTTTAACTGAACGTTATTTATCGCTTTTAAATTGCCAAAAGTTTTGTTTAAATGCTGTACTTTTATCATCTTTTTGGGTTTGATAGGATAAAATAACGGCTATTTATTGGGTTTTTGGATTTTTTTTTACCGAATTGTTGCTTTTTACAGATGAATTGTAAAAAGTATTATACGTTAAAAGATGAGTTTTTTATAGTTTTATTAGTTTTGTAGTAGCATAATTTGGTACTTTTAAAAAATAGATGCCACTTGGTATTTCTTGTATGTTAATTGTTTTGTTATGTTTGGTAAATCCTTTTTTTACTAATATTCCAGATATATTATAAATGGCATAGGATGTAAGTGATTTGGAATTTATTGTAAATGTGGATGTTACTGGGTTTGGAGTTATAGAGATTTTATTTTTAGTGTAATTATTTTCGGAAGATGATAGGGTTGGATTAAAATATCGATTTAAGAAATCAAATCTATTATTTATCCAGCCATACGTATAGTTGCGATTTGTAAAGTCTAGGGTATTTGTTCCCCATTTTAAACTTTCTCTTTCGTAAACACCGTTTGATAACAAATAATTGTATGCTTGTGTTATGTTTGCATTTATGGAGTTGGTACTTAAAATATTATTGCGAAGTTCGTTCCATCGTATGGATGCTTGTTGGTAAAATGTATTACTACTTGTATTTAATAGCCTGTCGTACAAACCATTGGTTAGTATATCGTTAAATGTATTATTGCGACTTCCGTCCCAAATTATTCCATAAGTACCATCTAAATCCCAAGGAATATAAAAATAAGGTTCATTTTCTTTATATTTTACGATATAGATATTTTTTCCTGTATTGTCTAGTGCTCTCGTAAAATTTAGAAAAATAAAGTAGTCGATAGCATTTTGTTGTTCAAATTTATTTGCAATATTATTTTCAAAATCAGTATCGCTTGTATTTATTACAAAATCAAAAAATTGGTACAAATTATTCCAATCTGTAGTTTGACTTTCTTTTGGGTATTTCATTTCGTATCCACTCCAAATACGTTGATTATTGTCGTATGGTGTTAGTTGTCTTATTCTAGAACCATTCCAATTAACTCCTTTGTATAGTTCTCCTCTAATGGTTGTATTGTATTTTTTAAGTTTTAATTGTTTTTTATCCATTTGCTCTGTTATGGCATATATTCCCATATATTCATCGTTAATTGCTAATTCTGCATATTCTGTTTTTATTCCTGCAGCTGCATCTGGTTCTTGGTTTTGGTAATACAATGTGTGTATTTCTCTCCAAAGTTTATGGTTTATTACATTTCGTAGTCTTAAGGGTTCATTGTACATAGAAAGGAGTAACCAATCATCGTCATTTCGCATATTAAGGATGGATGTTTTATAGGTATTGGTTCCTGTTGTGTCTTCCCATAGTTCTATATCAAAACTTTTTTTTGGATAGTTTTGCGAGATTCCGCCACGGTATTCGATACCACAATAGGATGTTATTGGCGAATTATTTGTGGTGTCTGTTACAATTATATTTGCCAATACTTTGGGTTCATCTACAATAGTAGATGTTGTATATATGTTTATTAATGCTGTTTGCGAAAAATATATTGTAAAAAATTGATTGTTAAATGATACTTGATATGGTATTCCGTATTCTAATGGGTTAGGTATGTTTGTAAAATGGTAACTATTTCCAGAAATATTTATATTTAGTGAATTTAGATTGCTTACATTGTATGTTGTAATGTTTTTATTACAAACAATTAATTTTAGGTTATTATCTACAATTGCTTTTCCATTTTCGATGTTAATTTCTAAGTTTTGGCTATAAGTTGCATTAGAAATTAGTAGTAGTATTAAATAGATTGTTTTCATTTTTTTTAGGGTAAAATGGTGTACTAAAATTTTAAAAATCCATGCCTTTTAATTTGTTGTGTAATAGTATTGCTGCACTGTCTGATAAACTAGATACAAAGCTACAAATTTGCATAATTCTATCGTATAGTGCTTCTTTGGTGGTTTGGTATTTTTCTGGTAGTAAATGTAATATAAGTTTATCGTAGTTGGAAGCGTTATTGTAAAAAACTTTATTTTTTGCGGTAATAAATACATCCAAAAGATTTGAAATAAGGTGATAACCTGCAATTTCTTTTTCTATAACTTCTTTACTTTTATAAATTTTTGCTATGCTTATTTTAATAATATCGTTTATTTGTGCTTCGTATTTACTTTTGTCGAGTAACGAATGTGAAAAGTCTCCTTTTAGAATGGCTTCTTCGTTTGCAATAAATATTTTTGTTGCTTCTTGTATTAGTGTACCAATGGCTAATGCTCTAAGGTAACTTACTCTATCTTTTTTTGTAGTTAGAGCGTAGTATTTTTTGGTATTGATGGTGTTTTTTACTAGTTTTATTAAGTATTCTAAGGCAAAATCTTCATCGACTAAACCGAGATTAATACCATCTTCAAAATCAATAATTGTGTAACAGATATCGTCTGCTGCCTCCACCAAAAATGCCAATGGATGTCTGTGGTAGGCGAGGTTATTATCGGTTCTTAATTTGCTTAGTCCGAGTTCGGCAACAATATCTTTAAAAGTATCTTTTTCGGATTGAAAAAATCCAAATTTTTTATCTACAATATGTTTGCTTGGTTTTTTTGGAAGCGATTCTTTAGGGTATTTCATAAAAGCACCTAAAGTTGCATAAGATAATCGCAATCCGCCTACTACTCCTTCTCTATTTTCGGTTAATATTTTAAGTCCGTTTGCGTTTCCTTCAAAATCGATAATGTCTTGCCATTCTTTGGCGGTTAGTTGTTCTTTAAAATGTTTGCCATTTCCAGATTTAAAGTATTCTCCTATGGCTTTTTCTCCGCTATGCCCGAATGGTGGATTTCCAATATCGTGTGCTAGGGCAGCAGCAGCTACAATGGCTCCAAAATCGTTTGCTTGGTAGCCTTTTTCTTTTAGGTCTGGATATTTTTCAAGCAATTGTTTGCCTACCATTCTACCAAGGGAACGTGCTACACTAGAAACTTCTAAACTGTGGGTTAGGCGTGTGTGTACAAAATCGGTTTTAGATAGTGGTACTACTTGTGTTTTGTCTTGTAAGCTTCTAAAGGAATCGGAAAATACGATACGATCAAAATCTACTTCAAAACCTAAGCGTGTTTCGTCTTGGTTTATTCTTAATCGTTGTTCTGAATCTCCGTATCTTTTGAGTGATAATAATTTTTCCCAATACATTGGTTGTTTTTTAAAATTTTTTCAAAGATAGATTTTTATATGGAACTCTCGTAAAAAAGAAAAGAGGTTTGTTAATTTGTAAACATTATTGTTTAAAAAAAGGCGTATGATTGCTTTTCTTTTAGACATAAGGTGTTATACCAGTTGCAAAGCAAAACACGCTATATAAATCCGTTCTATTTCCCTTTTTCTTTGTTATAAATTATTCCCATAAACATAGC
>WFMU01000204.1 GCA_015488935.1 Flavobacteriaceae bacterium
ATTTTTAGTTGATTAACAAATAATTACAAATAAACATTAACCCAAGTTCTTAATTGAATTTGGGGTTTTTAATGCTTAAAATGTGCGTTCTACATAAAAAATAGGTAACAAAAACAAACCAATCTGTATATCATGGTATAAACACTAAACGAAATATCATGAAAACTTTAAAAAACAGCATTACCATATTTATTGTAAGTATTCTATTATTTAGCTGTAGTGCAGACCCAACAGATCCAACAGACCCTTGTACCAACAAAAAAATAGTTGGTTTCTCCTTAAACGAACATCCAACAAATAATACCATTAGACAGGCTGACTTAACCTTTGGCGAATTTAATGGTAATGGTTTTGTAAATACCGTAGCACCATCGCAATCGGTAACTATTGGTAGATTAGCAATGAACGATGCCAACGCTTTTAATCCAACTACAAACAGATATAGTTTTTTAATGACTAGTTCACATAAAGTAACCAACTTTGATAAAAATACCGCAACCATTTCCGAAGTAGATTTACCAACAGGTTTTGATGGTTGTAAAGGATTAACTTATTCCGCAACAACCAATAAATATTATACCGTACAGGTAAATAGTACTACCGTTACATTACACGAATTCAGTAGCGTAACCACATCGCCAATTGTTTTTAGCAACAGTATGGTAATTTATACAGGAACAGATGCTGCAAATGCCGTAATGCACCAATCATATTTTGGACTCACAACAAATAACAACGGTACTTTATACATTTTAACTACAAAAGATATTATTAGCGTTGATATCACAAATTTTAACACAGCAACCCCTACTTTTCATACATTAAACAATCCATTTAGTAGTCCAGACCGCTTTACAGGAATTGAATTTGATGCCAATAACAACCGTCTTTTATTCTTAAGTAGCTCTGTAAATAATGGCTTTTTAGAATTGCGTCAAACCACCTTACCAATAACCAATGCGTATGGAACATCAGTACTAAATATCAATAATAATGCTAGTGATTTTAATTTAGAATTTCATGCAACTACATTGGCATGTGATGGCTCTTATATCATTTCTAATCATATTGATAACCAAGCAGCTGTAGAAACAAGATTTATTATGATTGCCGCAAATAATGCAGTAACCACAACAACAATACCAACACATATCTTCGGAATAGAAGCAATCGACTAAAAGAAAGTTTGTTAGTTTTGAAAGCGTATGCTAATTTTAAATTAGATGCGCTTTCTTCATAAAAAGAAGATACATCTTAAATATTTATTATATTTGTTTCAAACCAAACTACATGAATACGAGACTTACTAAATATCTAATTGTGCTAATATTCGCTTTCTTTTTTAGGAATACAAATGCACAAGAAATAAAAAAAGATACAACAAGACATCAAGCAAATATTAAAGAAATTGTGCGAGGAAAAACGGTTACTTTTAATGCAGAATTAACACCTTTGCGACAAATAGCTGGTGCTCCACAAGCAAATTGGGGTTACTATTGGGAGTTTGGCGATGGAAATTACAGCTTTGAAGAAAAACCAACACACCAATATAAAGAAGCTGGAACATACATTACAAGACTATCGGCAACCAATAATTATGATGATGGAGAACCTCCACTAACAAGACCAAAAAAAATAAATGTACCAAATAATGATAGTGCAAGTGTAGATGATTCTATTTTAGACGAACCTCAAAACCTTATTTCTTCTTTTGATGGATTTAGAATACAAACCAATAGAGACCCAAGACCAAACGAAGAAATGCAAGTAATTGTTAGTTATGCCAACGATAAAGAATACACTACTAATGGAAAATTATATTTATTCTTTAATGAAAAAAAATTCAAAGACAAAAATTTTGAATTAATAGATATTAGAAGCTATCATAACGAAGAAGAAGTACAAGAAAATTTTACCGCAGCAATTCCGAGTATAAAATCGAAAGATAAATTTATCCGTTCTACGGGAATTGGAACAATTATCAATAAAAATAGAATCTTAAACGATACCACACGCCAAGATTTAACCAACTCTTTAGACACTGCAAAATTATTTTACCACGATTATAAAGTTTGGAATGTAAACAACGTGAAAAAAAATGAAGAACGAAACCTGTTTTTTACATTTAAAACAACACCAGAAATGCTAAAAGATACTAGTGCTATAATTACCATACGAAGTATTTATGTGCCAGAACGCGGTGTTAACACACATAAAATTGTGGAAAAAGAAATGGAAATTGTAACCTCACACGACCCAAATAAAATGGCAGTTTATCAAACTTTTTTGAATTATAGGTTGGTTCGATTTAAACGATTAAAATACAAAGTAAAATTTCAAAATAATGGAGAAGGACCTGCTAGTCTCATTAAACTGAATGTAGAAATTCCAGAAATGTTAGACAAATCTACTTTAAAAGTAATTGATATGTATCCAAAAGTGCCTCTTTGCCCTCTTAACAAAGAAGTAAATTACAGTTGTATGGATACGGTAATATTAAAAGATAAAATATCCTTTCAATTTAAAAATATCTATTTACCCGGAACCAACCAAAAAGGCGTTAAAGAAAAAGATTCTACAAAAGGATTTGTAAAATATTCTATGAAATTTGTAAAAAATTTTCACAAAGTGAAATCTAGCAGTAAAACAGAAATTATTTTCGATAAAAATGACCCAATTATTACAAATTCTTCAACATCGCGATTTAAACCTGGAATATCCATAGGTGTAAAAGCAGGTTATAATCACTTTTTTACAAGTACCGAAAATCTAGATTTTAACAACCTAACCAATAATATTGCTTTGGATACTAAAGCAAAAGGTTTCTTTTTAGGAGCAACAATAGCACCGTACAAATCGTACAAATGGTATTATCAGGCAGAAATAATGGCAAGCAGACAGCAAATTACATCGATAGGCACAAATGAAATAATTGAAGATGCTGGTGCTGTAGGTTTTCCAACCTTAACAAAAACTAAATACGACATCGAACTTTTAAAGAATTATATAGATGTAGTACCAGCCTCTATTCGCTATAATTTTAATGCTATTTTTGCTGCTGGTTTTGGTGTACAAACTTCCTTTAATTATTACCAGAAAGCCATTAGTAAATCCGACAAAAAAGTTTTTTTATATCAAAATGGACAAATACGAGAAGAAATTACCGATTTAGCAGAAAAAAAAGAGATTGCCAATTACAATAAAGGCCTCAACTTAAATAATTATGGTTTGTTTTTAGACGTTACTGCCGGAATATCGCGTATTGGTCCAAGTGTTGGCTTACGTTATATTCAGAATTTTAACGAACCAACAAAGCAGTTACACGCCTATGTTATCTGGAAATTTTAAGTTATTTGTATGAAACAGATACCCTTTATCTACATACTATTTTTTACCACAATTGGATTTTCGCAAGATTCTCTAAATTATTACAACAAAAAATTAAAAAATAGTCTTGGTAAAGAGCAAGAAAATATATTCCAAAAAAAACTACATTATTTAAAAAATCAAGATAATTTAGAAGAATATTTTTATGCACATTTCGATTATTTTCTACTTAAACCCAAAGTAGAAAATATATCTATTTTGGCAAATGCAGAAAAAAATAAGTGGCGAATACCAAATACCGAAGATGAAAAAATAGCATTACTTCATCTAAAAATAAATAGAGGTTATCATTATTTAAAATTTAGTAATATCTCTAAATCTGTATTAGCCTACGAAGAAGCCTTACAATACTACAAAACAAACCATTTAACATCTTACGATATTGTAAAATATTGCCTTAAACCACTGGCAAATAACTATACACGATTAGGCGATTATAATAGAGCTGAAGATATATTAAAATATACCTTATTCTTAGCCGAAAAGCATAATAACAAAAAACAACAAATAGCAACGTATCAAAATTTATCGATAACCTACCAATCGCTACATAAAAATAATGAATCCATCAAAATTCTAAAAAATGTATTACAAATTAAACCAATTACAACACAACAAAAAGCAACTTTATTATCTGAAATTGGTAAAAATTATTACGAATTAAACAACTTTAAACAAGCACATATATATCTAGATAAATCTACAAAAACAGCCACAAATAAAGTAACAATTCAAAAAAATTACCAAACAAATGCACTGTGTTTTATAAAAGAAAATCAGCTAAATAAAGCAGAAAAAAACTTACAAAAAGCATTAAAATATGCTACAGAAATTTATGGTAAAAACAATAGAGAAATAGCAAAAATACATATCCTTTTAGCTGAAATTTTTATGCGAAAAAATGACATAAATACTGCACAAAAAAATTACCAAAAAGCTTTACAAGATTTATTAGCAAACTATAAACCAAAAG
>WFMU01000205.1 GCA_015488935.1 Flavobacteriaceae bacterium
ATTTTTTGTAGATTTGCGAATAACCTTTAAATAATAATTTTTATGAGTCCACTTATTTATATTTTATTAGCAGTTGTTGCTGTTGCATTTGTTGCGTACGCTATTGTAAACTTAATTCCAAAAAAATTACATTGGATTTTATCAATATTATTGTTGCTATTAATTGTTTACTTATCGTCTCTAATTTATGGTAGTATCATGAAACCTATAAAATTTAAAAAGGAAAAAGTAGCCAGATATGCTAAGGTAATCGAAAAATTGAAAATGATTAGAAATGCAGAAGTAGATAGACGTAAAGTGGTTGGAGGTTATACAAAAAATATGCAAGATTTAATAAATTTTGTAGATACTGCAAAATTTGCTATAACAGAAACGCGTACAACTAGCGAAAAAGTAGATACTGGAGGAGGAATAATAGTAGATAAAGAAAAACGTGTTGTTGATACTATAGGATTTAAACCTGTAAAAGACAATTATAAAGGTAAAGATTATAAAAATATGTTTAATGTACCTAATACAAATGTGAAATTTAATCTTGACGTAGGTACTGTAGAAAAATCTGGATTAGAATCGCAAGTATTTAAAGCTTGGGTTGCAAAAGATGTTGTACTTAAAGGAATGGATGAAACATTGATAAAAGAAGAAAAAAAGGCTTTAGGTGGAATTGATGTTAGTGGCGAAGAAATTTCAGTTGGATCATTAGACGAAGTAAAAGTTACAGGTAATTGGCCTCCTTTTTATGATAACAAAGATAGAAAAGAAAAAAAGTAATCATATCGATTTACAAAAAATAGAAAATAAACAGTTATCCATCCAATTCAGTTTGGATGGATTTTCTTTTTGTATATTAGATTTAGATTTATTGCAATTTGTTGCATTTAGTAGTTATACATTTAATTCTAAAAAAAGAAATCCAGAAATATTACTTAAAAATATACAATCTATCTTTAGAAAAGAAATAATGCTACAAGAAAAATTTGAAAGAATTGTAGTTATACACGTAAATAACCTTTCTACTTTTGTACCTAAAGCATTATTTAACGAAGATAATATGGCAAACTATATTAAATTCAATAACAGAATTTTTAATAGCGATTATTTTACTTACGATACCATAAAAAACCAAGAAATGGTTTCGGTATATATTCCTTATGTTAATGTAAATAATTTTTTAATAGACCAATTTGGAACTTTTAATTACAAGCATTATTCTACCGTATTAGTCGAAAACCTACTTAATAAACACATTGGAAGCAACAAAATACGCTTTTTTGTAAATGTAGCAACCAAACATTTTGAAATTATAGTATGTAAAAATAAAAAATTAGTACTGTACAATACATTTGAATATAAAACAAAAGAAGATTTTATATACTATATGCTCTTTGTGGTTGAACAATTAAAATTAGATGTAGAAACATTACCATTGGTTTTATTAGGAAAGATTAATAAAGAAAGCGAATTGTATAAAATAACCTATAAATACATAAGAAATGTATCGCTTTTAAAAGATAAATCTACCATTAATAGCATCTTAGAAATCGACGAAACTATAAAAAGAGAAAACTTTATACTATTTAACGCTTAACTTAAAAATAAATTCATTGCGAATAATTTCAGGAAAACAAAAAGGAATACGAATAAATGCACCAAAAAAATTGCCAGTTAGACCAACCACTGATATGGCAAAAGAAGCATTGTTTAATATCTTAAATAATAATTATTATTTTGATGAAATTACGGTGCTGGATTTATTCTCTGGAATAGGAAGCATTAGTTTAGAATTTGCATCAAGAGGCACTTTACAAGTAACCGCAGTAGATAAACATAAAGCATGTACGCAATTTTTAGCAGCAACTGCCGAGAAATTAGATTTACCATTACAAATGATAACTAGTGATGTTTACCAGTTTTTAGAAAAACAAGAAAAACAATATCAGGTTATTTTTGCCGATCCACCATATAAATTTACAAACGAGCAGTTTAAAAAAATTAGAGATTTGGTCTTTGAAAAAAACTTGTTAGCAACAGATGGTATGCTAATTATTGAACACGGTAAACAAACCGATTTATCCAAACTTCCAAACTTTAAAAAAGAAAGAAAATACGGCGGAAATAGATTTAGTTTTTTTGAATTATAATTTAGCTAATCCATTGTTTAAAATCTTTAACCTTTTCTCTACTTACAATAATTTGCTCATCGTTATAATTGTGGAGTTTAATCTCTAAACGACTATTTGTATAAGACACAATATCTTTGATAGCATCAATACAAATAATAAACTTTCTACTTACTCTATAAAATAAATTTGGATTAATTTTTTCCATCAATTGCTCTAAATTGTAATCAATCAAATAACTTCGATTGTCGATAGTGTGTATGTAAGTTGCTTTATCTAAACTGTAAAAACAAGCAATTGCATCTTGATTAATAATTTTTAGGTGCTGCCCAACTTTAATGGTAAACCTTTTTTTATACGATTTCTCTACAGAATTTCCCAATAGTTTTTTGAGATGCTCTATATTTAAAGCATCTAGTTTGCTATTTGTAGTTTTGTTTTTATATTGCTTAATAGCATGAATTAGTTCTTCTTCATCAATAGGTTTTAAAAGATAATCGATAGAGTTTAATTTAAAAGCTTTTAAGGCGTAATCATCATAGGCAGTAGTAAAAATAATAGGAGATTTAATCTCAACTTCTTCAAAAATTTCAAACGATAAACCATCCGATAATTGAATATCAAGCATAATTAAATCTGGATGCTCATTATTTAAAAACCAATCAATAGCTTCAGAAACCGAGTGTAACATTGTGGTCACATTAATATCACATTCGGCCAACATACGCTGTAATCTTCTTGCCGAAGGTTTTTCATCTTCAATAATAATTACATTCATAAAATTAAAATCTAATAGAATTAGTAGTATCTTCCTTATCCATAAACTCTTTTATTTTTTTATTTTCCCAATTTGAGGTTATTCCAAAAACCTGTAATCCTTGTACAATTAAGCCAAATCCCCAACCTAAAAATGGAAACCAAAACCATTGAATTACTCCAGGTGTATAAGTTCTCCAAATAAAATATAAAAATGGAATAATAATTACAAAAGCAAATAAACTACTGTAAAACTCTTTTAACGATTTTACTTTTTGTTGTGCTCTAAAATATTTTCCTTCGGTATTGTTTGTTGTTTGCATAATGGCTGTTTTTTTTGTTAATAAAGGTAATTTTGCTTTAAAATGATGTTGATTTTTTTCGATAATAACCTTTGATTTTGTTATTAATGCATACCTATCAATAATATTTTTTAAACCAACTTTAGTACTTTTCTCTAAACTGTTTTTAGGATTAATATTATTTTCTATAACTAAATAATTTGCTTTTTTATAAATACTAATAATTAATTTTTTTGAGGGACTTATTACATTGTGTTTTACTGCATTTTCTAATAATAATTGTAACGATAGTGGTACAATTTTTAGCATATTATTATCATCTATATTACCCGAAATATTAAAATCAATAGCATTTTCAAACCGTATTTTTAATAAATCCATGTATGTTTTTGCAAATTGCAGTTCCTCATTAACTTCAATTAAATCTTGATTTTTTTGTTGTAAAACATATCGATATATTTTAGACAA
>WFMU01000206.1 GCA_015488935.1 Flavobacteriaceae bacterium
GTATAGTATTACTAATCCTATTAGTATGGTATTATTTTTCCTTGCCAAAACAACTATTTAACGAGCCTACATCTACAATTATTAAAAGTGCTCAAGGTAAATTATTAGGTGCAAAAATAGCAACAGATGGGCAATGGCGATTTCCGAAATTAGATAGCGTTCCAAATAAATTTGAAAAGTGTATTGTACAATTCGAAGATGCTTATTTTTATAAACATTTTGGATTTAATCCTGTATCCATAGCCAAAGCATTCTCACAAAATTTAAAATCCAAACAAATTAAAAGAGGAGGTAGCACCCTTACACAACAAGTAATACGACTATCTAGAAAAGGACAAAAAAGAACCTATTTCGAAAAATTAAAAGAAATTATTTTAGCAACACGTTTGGAATTTAGATACTCCAAAAAAGAAATTTTAACCTTATATGCCTCTAATGCACCTTTTGGTGGTAATGTAGTTGGTATTGAAGCAGCTTCATGGCGATATTTTGGAAGAAAAGCAAGTGATTTATCTTGGGCAGAAACTGCAACATTAGCCGTATTACCAAATGCACCAAGTTTAATTTATCCAGGAAAAAATCAAATTCGCCTATTAAAAAAACGGAATAGATTGTTAAAAAAACTATTGGAAAATAAAATAATTAACCAATTTACCTACGATTTAGCCATTTTAGAAGAATTGCCACAAAAACCATACAGCTTACCACAATTAGCACCACATTTATTACAAAAAATAGATAAAGAACACCGTGGAGAATTAGTAAAAACATCGATAAAGGCAAGATTGCAACAACGAGCAAACGAAATAGTAAAGAAACATTATAACGAGTTAAAACAAAACCAAATATACAATATTGCTGTATTAGTTTTAGATGTAAAAACAAGAAAGGTATTGGCTTATGTAGGAAATTCACCAACCGATAAAGCACATCAAAAAAATGTAGATGTTATTGATAAACCAAGAAGTACAGGAAGCATACTAAAACCATTTTTGTATGCTGCCATGCTAGATGCTGGAGAGATATTACCAAATACCTTAATTGTAGATGTACCAACACAAATAGCAAGTTACAATCCTGTAAATTTCAATCAGCAATACGATGGAGCAGTACCTGCAAGTAGAGCATTGGCACGTTCGTTAAATGTACCAGCAGTACGTATGTTACAACAATTTGGATTAGATAGATTTTACCATTATTTAAAAGAATTACACTTAAAAGACATAAAATATAATGCCAATCATTACGGATTATCTTTAATACTTGGAGGTGCAGAATCTAATCTTTGGGATGTATCTAAAAGTTTTGCTTCTATGAGCTCAACGATTAATCACTACGACGATTTACAGGCAAAATACTACACAAACGAATTTGTAGAACCATCGTATATGGCAGATTTCAAAGCAGATTTTGGTAAAATAAATACCGAAAAAACACTATACGATGCAGGTTCTTTGTATTTAACTTACAAAGCATTAAAAGAAGTAAATCGACCAGAAGGCGAAGAAAATTGGGAATTTTTTGATTCTTCCAAAGAAATTGCATGGAAAACAGGAACCAGCTTTGGTTATAGAGATGCTTGGGCAGTTGGCACAACCAAAGATTACGTAGTAGGCGTGTGGGTTGGTAATGCAGATGGAGAAGGAAGACCAGGCTTGGTAGGTGTACAAGCAGCTGCACCAATATTATTTGATATTTTTGAAGAATTACCAAAAAGTAAATGGTTTACCAAACCTTTTGATGAACTAGTAAAAGTACCAGTTTGTAAAAAAAGTGGTTACCGTGCAGGTGATTATTGTACCGAAAAAGATACCGTTTTTGTACAAAGGTCGGGATTAAAGACCAAAGCGTGTCCATACCATTTTTGGGTACATTTAGATGCAACAGAAACCTACCAAGTAAATGCAAGTTGTTATCCTTTGAGTAAAATGAAACACCAAAGTTGGTTTGTATTACCAGCATTAATGGAATATTATTACAAGCAAAAAAATCCATTGTATAAAACCTTACCAAAATTTAAAAAATCTTGCTTAGGAGCTACACAAAAAACGATGGATTTTATTTATCCAAAAGCATTTACCAATATTTTTTTACCAAAAGATTTTGATGGAAAAACCAATGATGTTATTTTTAGATTGGCACATAGTACACCAGAAACCAAAGTATTTTGGTATTTAGATGCTACTTTTATTGGTACCACACAAAACATACACGAAATGGCAATACATCCTAAAACCAATGGCAAACATACGATAACGGTTGTAGATGAATTTGGAAATGAGGCAAAACGTATTATCGAAATAACAGAATAATAACAATTACAAATCAAATACGCTATATAAATCATTTACTCACAACTTTACTGTTTTTTGTTTGAGTTCACGATGTGTTTTGCAGTTATATTTTTAGGTAACGATATTTCAAAATATAGTGGCATTTTTAATGATAAAATGCCATATATGCAAAAAACAAAAAACGGTTTCTCAAGCGAGAAACCGTTATTGCGGTTGGCGGTTTAAACCAACCTAATCAACTAACCAAACCTTAATCTTTATATTTTTCTATTACTTTTTTTTGTAATGTGTGTTTTCTTTGTTTTCATTTTTCGTTTTACTTTAAAACGCTTTCTTTCTTTTTTAGCTACTTTTGTTCCATCTTTTTTATAGATAATGTTATCTAATCCGCCAAATTTATACGTTGTATCTGAATTATTGTGATATAGACTAATAGTTCCATCATCTAAAACGGTTAATTCAAACTCTTCATTGTCGTTACCATCATAATTTAATGTTAAAATTTTTAAGTTATCGTAACCTTGTACATCAAACACTTTATAAGTACCTGTAAAATCCCATATTAAATTTGCAATATCTGTACCAACATTGTCTTGTGATGATTTAAATGCACTTACATTTTCTGGTATAAAAGCTAAATAATTTTCATTATCAAAAGCATTAGATACACCACCAACGGTTTCTATTTTTTCCCAAGCGCCGTATTCTTGTAAAAAGTATTCGATATTATCGTAAAATATTTTATCAAAATCAAAGTTATTTATTCCGTATCCTATAAGTGTATAAGTTACATTTTCGTAATGGTCTATTAGCTGTATTTTATTTCCTGATAATTGGACAACTTCTAAGTCTATATTTCCATCCAAATCGTGGTCTATTAAAACGGTATGTCCACTAGTACTATAAAAACCAATTTGGTCTCCATATCCACCACCAACATTACCTATATCTACTAAATTATTATTTGCATATATTTTTCCATTTTGGAAGGATACCGTAAATGCTAAAGATAAAAAACGAACATCTCCAGATCCTGTTGTTTGATTATAGTCAATATACCACAAATCGTTAGATTGTAATACTTCCTCTAATGATGCTTCATCTTGATAATTATCTCCTACAACAACACACGATGTAAAAAATATTGCTGTAATTAGCATTAGGATTGTTATTTTTAGTGTTTTCATAATCTTTAACTTTAATAGTTACTGATTATTGGTATTCAAACTCCATGCCAAAACGATAAATTTATAAAAAATAAGCAATACTAATCAAGGAAATTCAAGAAGACTATTGTAGGTAAAGTTGTTTTGGGTAAAGCTGTTTTGGGTAAAGCTGTTTTAGTAAAACAGCTCTACCAAAAAACACAACCTATTTTCTTAAAAGCAAGGTGTAATTATCTATAAAATAAATCCATTTCTTTTTTTAGATTTATTTTAAAATCTGCTTTTTTACCTTTTTGGAAGTAGGTAATTATAGCTTCGTTCTCTTTTAAATTGGGATATTTGCTTTTAACTGGCGGTATATTTCCGTATTCGTTTTGCGAATTGTTGTGTAAAATGAGTTGTCTTTCTTTTGTTGAAGTATTTATACTAACTTCTAGAGTAAAGCTGTTTTCTTTATTATTTGTTTGCAAACTAACTTTTTTATCTAGATAATACAAACTTTTAAAAGTAACCTCTTTTTTTAAATCTTTTCCTAAAATAATAATTTTAACTCCTTTTACATCTTTTACACCACCGTACCAATTCTGATACGTTGCTTTAGTTACTATAAAAGGAGTTTTTTTATTAATAGCGTTTTTAGCATTTTCTTTTTTATCTGTTTTTGCGCTTTTACAAGCTACAAACAGCAAAATAAAAAGAAGTAAACCTAATACTATTTGGATGCTATTTTTCACTAATTTTATTTTATTTCCATCATAAAAGGTAATCTTGCTTGTATTCCTTTTAATTCAGAGAAAGCTTTAATATTTTTATAAATGGTATAATTTTCTGTTCCGATTTCATTTTTAATAATACTTTCTGTATTAACTTTCATAAATGGCATTTTAGAAAAAGCATCTTCGAAATTTTTCTTATATCGTGGATAGTTTTTCACTTTATATTCCGATATATTTGCTTTTTCTGCAGCATAAGCAACGGCATCATCTAAAGTTCCTAATTCATCTACCAAACCTATTTCTTTGGCTTGTTTACCAGTCCACACTCTACCTTGAGCAATTTCATTTACTTGCTCTTTGGTCATTTTTCTACCATTTGCAACACGTTCTAAAAATGTTTCGTAGAAATCTTCGATACCTTCTTCGGTTACTTTATAAAACTGTTCTGTCATTGGTTCAAATACACTGTAACCTAAAGATTGCTTGTTTGTGGTTACTTGCTCTGCATTTACACCAATTCTATCGGCAAATTTGCTAAAATTTGGAATTATTCCGAATACACCTATAGAGCCTGTTACTGTTGTAGGTTCTGCAAATATTTTATCGGAATTACATGCAATATAATATCCTCCAGAAGCGGCATAATTTCCCATAGAAACAACTAGTGGTTTTTCTTTTTTAGTCAATTCTAGCTCTCTCCATATCATATCTGATGCTAATCCACTTCCTCCAGGTGAATTTATTCGTAAAACAATTGCTTTTACTTTTTTGTCTTTTACTGCTTTGCGCAATGCTTTAATTATTTTTTCTTGTCCAATATACGTTTCGTCACCTTCGCCATATTTTATTTCTCCTTGTGCATAGACTACAGCTATTCTATCTTTTGCGGTTGATTTTACACGTCCTTTTCCAGACTTAATATAATCTGCAATGCTTACAGTATTTAGTTTTTTATCTTCTTTTATATTTAGTGCATTTTTTAGCAAACTTTCATATTCGTCTAAGTAAATACTTTTATTTACCAAGTTATTTTTTACTGCAAGTTTTGCATTTCTTCCTAGTAAATTATCTGCTATTGTATCTATTTCTGCAACTGTTTTGTTTCTACTTGCTGCGATATCATCTTTATATTCGCTCCAAATAGATTGCAATAATTCGGTCATTTGCTCTCTATTGGCATCGCTAATTTTATTTGCGATAAATGGTTCTACAGCACTTTTGTATTTTCCATGTCTAATTACTTCCATTTTCATACCATATTTGTCTTCAAAATCTTTAAAGAATAACAATTCTGCTCCTAAGCCTTTTAAATCTACACCACCAACTGGATTTACATAAATAGAATCGGCAACCGAACTTAAGTAGTAGTTTTTTTGACTATAATATTCTGCATACGCAGTTATAAACTTACCAGACTCTTTAAATTCTAATAGTTTATCTCTTATGGCTTGTGTTTGTGCCATTCCTGCATTTATACCTAATGTTTTTATGCTTATTCCTTTAATTTTGTCGTCTGTTTTAGCATTTTCTATTGCTGTTAGTATTTTGTGCAGACTCATTACTTTTGATTTTTCATCCAAAAATTCTGCAAATGGACTTGCAACGCTATAATCATCCATTATTTTATTTTCCAAATTTAATTCTAGTACAGAATTGCCTTTTACAATTGCTTTATCTTTTTTAGAAAATGCCGAGCCAATTGCTGCAAATACCATAAAAAGGATAAAAATTGCAATAAATACACCTAATATTGTTGCTAATAAGTTTCTTAAAAATTTCATTTATTTTATATTTTATTTATTTTTCTAATCTGACGTTATGTATCTCAAAACGTTACATCTTTTATAGTAAAAATGTTTATAACTAGCACTGCAAAGATATGTTTTTTGTTTTTGTTTTTAGTTTCTTTGTATTCGCAAATATGAAAATTACCAGAACTACATATTTATCACTCGGAAGTAATCAAGGTAAAACACTAGAAAACTTACAAGATGCTATTAACCAAATTGCAGATTGCATTGGTAAAATTATACGTATTTCTTCGGTTTATAAAACCAAATCTTGGGGTTTTGATAGTACCGATTTTTTAAATATTTGTGTGGAAGTTTCTACTAATTTAAATCCAGAAAATTTATGGTTAAAAATTGTAGATATTGAAACTTCTCTTGGTAGAATTCGTAAAGAAAGTACCGAGTACCAAGCCAGAACCATAGATATTGATGTACTTCTTTTTGAAGATGAAATTATTTTTTCTAAAGAGTTAATTGTACCACATTCTAAGATGTTAGAACGCAAATTTGTACTCGTTCCTTTAGCAGAAATTGCACCAAATTTAAAACATCCAATCGAAAAGAAAAATATACTTTATTGCTTACAAAACACAAACGATGATAGTGTTGTTGAAAAAACCGATTTAAAATTGGTAAAACCTCTTTCGCTCGACGAAAAATACAATTATATTGCTATTGAAGGAAATATTGGTGCTGGAAAAACAACACTTTCTAATATGATTGGCGATGAATTTAATGCGCGTTTGGTTTTAGAACGCTTTGCCGATAATCCGTTTTTACCTAAATTTTATGAGGATAAAGATAGGTATGCTTTTCCGCTTGAAATGAGTTTTTTGGCAGACAGATACCAACAATTATCGGATGACTTAGCACAATTCGATTTATTTAAAAATTTAATTGTTTCGGATTATTATATTTTTAAATCGCTTATTTTTTCGCAAATTACTTTACAAAAAGACGAGTTTAATTTATACAGACGTATGTTTGATGTGATGTATAAA
>WFMU01000207.1 GCA_015488935.1 Flavobacteriaceae bacterium
TATAATCTAATAAAAAATATGAACACAAAACAAATAGTAATCGTAATTGTATCCTTAGTAATAGGTTTTGCTTTAGGAAAATTTATTTTTAAAGATAGTAAAACAGAAGAAAATAGTCATAAAAATGAAACTGTAGAAGCGCATTGGACCTGCTCTATGCACCCACAAATTGATATGCCAAAATTTGGAAAATGTCCAATTTGTGGTATGGATTTAATTCCGAAAGACGGTAGTAATGCAAATGATAATAGTTTATCTAGTAATACCTTTAAAATGACAAAAAATGCCATTGCATTAGCTAATGTCGAAACCATAACTGTTGGCTCGGGTGATATACAAAAAACTACTACTGAAGGTATTTTAAAATTGTCTGGAAAAATTCAAGCAAATGACAAGGCATCTTCTATACAAACAGCACATTTTGGAGGAAGATTAGAACGACTTGTTTATAAAAGTATTGGCGAATATGTTAGCAAAGGTAGTCTAATTGCAAGTGTATATTCGCCTGAATTAGTTACTGCACAGAATGAGTTTATTGAAGCATTAGCTATAAAAAATGCACAACCAGAATTGTATAAAGCAGTACGAAATAAATTAAGAAACTGGAAAATATCCGAAAAACAAATTCAGCAAATAGAAAACGATAAAAAAGTTATTACTAATTTTAATATGTATGCAAATGTTGCTGGTTATATTGATGAAATATTAGTAGAAGAAGGAAGCCATGTTAAAGAAGGGTCGCCATTATTTAAAGTTTCTAATTTAGCGAGTGTTTGGGCTGTTTTTGATGTCTATGAAAAGGATATAAAAAATCTGAAAATTGGACAAAAAGTTAAAATTAAACTTAATGCTTATCCAGATAAAACAATCACTTCTAAAATTAATTTTATTGATCCTATTCTAAATACAGCAACAAGAACTATTGCTGTAAGAGCAACTCTGAATAATAGAGATAAAAAATTAAAACCAGGAATGCTTTTAAGTAGTGATGTACAATTATCTAAAACTATGAAAAATGGAAATTTGAACATTGTTGAGATACCAAAAACAGCTGTTATGTGGACAGGTAAACGCTCTGTTGTATATATTAAACCAAATAAAAATGAATCTATTTTTGAATTACGTGAAGTAACTTTAGGAAGTGATAATGGTAGTAATTATACCATTTTATCTGGATTAAAAAATGGCGATGAGGTAGTAGTAAATGGTACTTTTACAGTAGATGCTGCAGCACAATTACAAGGTAAAAATAGTATGATGAATAGTAAGAAAAGGAAAGAGATAAAAGACAAGAGTAGAAGAGAGAAAATGCAAGCGCAGGTTGCCAAACGTATTAATGTAAACCCTACTTTTAAGAAAAAGTTGAACATTGTTTTTAATGATTATTTAGCAATTAAAGATGCTTTTGTTTTAACAGACACTAAAAAAGTAAAAGAACATGCTGCAAAGACCATTTCTGATTTAAAAAATGTGAAAATGAAATTCCTAAAAAAACCAGAAGCACATAAAATTTGGATGGCTGCTTTGCCTATTTTAAAAGCTTCTTTAGAAAGTTTAACAACAGAAACTGATATTGCAAAACAACGTACCACTTTTATAGATTTATCTAAAACCATGATTAACCTTGCCAATGGTTTTGGTACAGATAAAATAGTATATGTAGAACATTGTCCAATGGCAAACGAAAATAAAGGTGCCGATTGGTTAAGCACAGAAAAGACAATTAAAAATCCGTATTTTGGTGAAAAAATGTTACAGTGTGGTAGTGTAGAACAGACAATTGAGTAGCGAATTATTAATATTAAAAAATAGTATCATGTATCATGGTAGGATTACCATCGTTCCATTCTGTTAAAATATCTGTAGCAACATGAGCACCACTACCAGCAGCAATTGCAAATTGACTACGCCAACCTGCTAAAATACCAGCAACATAGATGCCGTTTGCAACTTTATGCTCTATATTTTTTAACTGAATACGTTCCTTTTTTGCAGGTAGCTTACCATGAGGTTCTATATATTGTTTTAAACCATCAATAGCAAATAAATTAGAAGGTCCAACAGCAACAACAATAGTTTTTGCTTCGTAGGTGTTTTTATTTGTAGTAACAATAAAGTAATCTTTTTTATCTTCTACTTTTGTAACTTTTTCTTTTTCAATTTGTATAACATCTGGATAGTTTTTGGCAAGTTGTTTTTTACCATTTTCTAGAATTTCTTTTCCAGTAGTTCCAGTTTTTAAACCAAGAACATTATTAAACAAACCATTGGCAAGAGCAGAAGCTTTTTGGTGTATTACAATACCTATTTTTTTATTGGTTGCAAAATCTTTATTTTTTGCAGAACCTAATACTAAAGCGCAAGACATTCCAGCTGCACCACCTCCAATTATTAATACATCAAATTTCATTTTTATTCTTTTTAGTTAGTAGTGCAAAAATAACATTATTGTATTATAAATTTGTAACTCATGTTTCATAAATTACTCTAATAAGTGTAATAA
>WFMU01000208.1 GCA_015488935.1 Flavobacteriaceae bacterium
TGGTATCACAGCTCCAGGCATACGAACTTTAATAAAAGTAATGACCAAAATTGGCGATGTGGTAGTTATCGCTCCAGATAGTCCACAAAGTGGAAAAGGACATGCTATTACTATAGATTCGATACTTACTTGTAATCCTATTAATATTGACGAAGGCGAACAAATTGAATACAGTTGCTCAGGAACACCAGCAGATTGTGTAAAAATCGCAGTTAACGAAATTTTAAACAAAAAACCCGATTTGTGTGTTTCTGGAATTAATCACGGTTCTAATTCTTCTATAAATGTAGTCTATTCTGGAACGATGAGTGCTGCTGTTGAAGCTGGAATTGAAGGGATTCCTGCTATCGGATTTTCCTTATTAGATTATTCTTGGAATGCAGATTTTAGCGGTTTAGAAGAATATATTGAAAAAATTGCCTTAAAAGTTTTAAACGAAGGTTTGCCTGATGGCATTGTACTCAATGTAAACTTTCCGAAAACAAATACATTTAAAGGTATTAAAATATGCAGACAAGCAAGAGCAAATTATATTGAGGAATTTGATAAACGCTCCAATCCACAAGGAAAAGAATATTATTGGCTTACAGGTAAATTTACCAATTTAGATAAAGGCGAAGATACAGATGTACATGCTTTAGAAAACGATTATATTTCTATTGTTCCTGTACAATTTGATTTAACAGCACACCATTTTATTCAGAATTTAAATGCTTGGTTTTAATTTCTGAAACAAGACAAAAAATATTAAAAAAGACATAGTATGAGAAAAAAAGTAAACATAAAAAAGGAAGTTTTTATCGGTGTTTTGGTTGGTTTTGCAGCTACATTTATCGGTTTTTATTTTTACACACAAGTTTTTAATGATTTTAGTATGAAATTTGTGAAAAAACTGATTGAAGAAGAAGATTATTTAGGAGATATTTTAATCTATTCTGCCATTCCAAACCTACTTGCATTTTTTGTTTTTATAAAACGTAAAGAAGATTATAGAGCTAGAGGTGTTATAATGGCAACTATGTTTGTAGCCATTGGCATTGCAGTTTCTTTGTTTGTTTAATAAAAGTAAATAAATACAATGAAAATAATTATAGAAAAATCAACGTATCATTTTAATAAAAATATAGTATTAATACTTATATATTTAACAATAACAACCTTAAACGCTCAAGTAGGTATTGGTATAAATACACCTAGTAATGATGCAATGTTAGATATATCTTCTACTAATAAAGGATTATTAGTTCCTAGAATTAATTTAGAAAATACCACTTTACCAAATCCACTAAGCGCACATGTTACAGGTATGTTTATTTATAACTTAGCCACTATTGGCGATGTAACTCCTGGTTATTATTTTAATGATGGTTCTAAATGGATTAGATTAGCTAGTAATCAGGAAGTATTAAAATTAGGTGTTTGGAAAAATTCAGATAATTCTATTGCAACAGCAAATTCAACAAATATAAATTTCTCTAATGGAAATGTAAGTATAGGAACTACAGATGCTATTGCTACTCTAAACATAAAAGATAACAATAACCAAGCTCCAGCAATATTAATAACAGGAGCATCACAAACCGAAGGAGATATTGCTGTAAAAAATACCGATACCATGCAATTAGGTAAATGGGATACCGCAACCAACAACTATACAAATTGGCTTAGTATTGATGATTTTGCTATTTCACCAAGTACAAATAATCACAACACTGCAGGAATTATTACAAGATTGAGAATTTATGGCGAAAAAACAAATTCGTATATATACAACTATTCTGGTGGCGACCCTTTACCATCCAATCCAAATGCTCATAGAGAAGAACTTGGTATTATGGCAGGAACAGATATTGTTGCGCCAAATAACAACTCATCTGGAGTACATTATTATGGAGATAACGACTCTCAACATGGTGGATGGATAGGTTTTTTTACTAATGGACATTCTAAATTAACGATTAATAAACAAGGTAGAGTTGGATTAGGTTCAAGAAATTTATTACGAGATTACGAAAATTATTACAAAGGAAGATTTAATATAATTGACCCAAAAAATGAACCTGCAATATATATTGAAGGTGCTAGTAGTACCGAAGGCGATATTACTTGGAAAGATGGAGAAGCACTCCAGATTGGAGAATGGATTGCAGATACACAGACCACAAATGCCAACGATAATATTACTGGAACTTTTGAAGAACACATGCGTATTACTGCAAATGGAGATGTTGGTATTGGAACTACCAATCCAAAAGGAACATTAGATGTAAGTTCAACCACAGGAGCCTTAATTGTTCCTAGAATGACAACAGCACAAAGAGATAATTTAAGTGCCGTAAATGGTGCTATTATTTATAATACAACAACAAATGCATTTAATTTTTACGAAAATAATAATTGGGTAACAAAATAGTTTAAAAACCATCAACTAAATTCACATACATCCTAAAAGGAATTCACATTTTTTACCGACCTTTGTCAAAATTCATGTAACATGAAGTACTACATTATAGCAGGAGAAGCCTCTGGCGATTTACACGCTTCTAACTTAATGAAAGAAATCTATAAAAAAGATACTACTGCCGAAATTCATTTTTGGGGTGGCGATTTAATGCAAAAAACTGGAGGAACTTTAATAAAACACTACAAAGAACTTTCGTTTATGGGTTTTATTGAAGTACTTCTAAATATTGGAACTATTTTTAAAAATATTGCCTTCTGTAAAGAAAATATTGCAGCTTTTAAACCAGATGTTATTATATTTATTGATTATTCAGGCTTTAATTTACGCATTGCAAAATGGGCAAAAAAGCAAGGTTTTAAAACCAACTATTACATCTCTCCGCAAGTTTGGGCTTCTAGAGCAGGTAGAGTAAAAAAGATAAAAAGAGATATTGATAAGATGTTTGTGATTCTTCCGTTTGAAAAAGAATTCTACAATAAATACAATTATGATGTAACTTTTGTTGGACATCCATTAATAGATGCTATTGCAAACAGAAAACCAATTGACGAGAAAGAATTTAGAAAAAAATACCAATTAAATGATAAGCCAATTATAGCATTATTGCCAGGAAGTAGAAAGCAAGAAATAACCAAAATGCTTTCGGTAATGCTTAAAATGGTTCCTAAATTTTCCGATTATCAATTTGTAATTGCAGGAGCTCCTAGTCAAGATTTTGACTTTTATAAAACGTTTATCAAAGACCAAACTATTGCATTTATTCCAAATAAAACTTACGATTTACTTTCGATTTCTTATGCTGCATTGGTTACTTCTGGTACGGCAACTTTAGAAACAGCGTTGTTTAAAGTTCCGCAAATTGTCTGTTATAAAGGAAGTAATATTTCGTATCAGATAGCAAAACGTATTATTACGATAAAATTTATATCGCTTGTTAATTTAATTTTAGATAGAGAAGCTGTTACGGAATTAATTCAGAATGATTTTAATGAAAATCGTTTAGAAAAAGAATTGCAACTTATTTTACAAGACCAAAAAAGAGCCGAAATATTTGATGCTTATTACGAGCTAGAAATAAAACTTGGCGGACAAGGTGCTAGTAAAAAAGCAGCAGCATTTATTGTGGAAAACCTAACCTAACATGAAAAAAACAATCCTATTATTTTTAATTATTAGTACTAGCCTAGCTTCTTGTAAATCTACAAAAAGAACTACATATACGCCTAAAAAGCAAACTAAAACAGACCGTATTATTGCCAATGCAAATAGCTATAAAGGCACAAAATATAAATATGGAGGAACCTCTAAAAGAGGTATAGATTGCTCTGGATTAATATATACAGCATTTCAAAAAGAAAACATTCAATTGCCAAGAGTTTCTACTGCTATGGCAAAAACTGGTAAAAATGTATCCTTACAAAATATTAGAAAGGGCGATTTGTTATTTTTTAAAACTAGCCGAAAAAATAAAATCAATCATGTTGGATTGGTTACTTCGGTTAAAAATGGACAAATTCAATTTATACATGCCACCACATCTAGAGGAGTGATAAAATCATTTTTAAAAGAAAAATATTGGAAAAAAGCATATACAAAAGCCAAAAGAGTTTTATAATTCTTTTGGCTTTTTATTAAAGTGTTTTTTTTAATTTATTTGTCAAATATAGTATAACCAACAATAAGTGATGTTGTTGTATATTTGGATACTAATGTTATATACGAATTTAAAAGGTCTCTTGCAGCACTCTGTCTTAATTCAACACTAAATTTGTTTCGAGAGTATCCGATACCAAAAGTAAAATTATACGCTTCACGTCCAGATACAGCAAGTTCAACATTATCAGAAAGTATCGATTTATTAAGGTCAAAATTTATAACATAGGCAAGGTTAATAAATATTTTACTTTCATCGTTTAAAAACATGTAATGTCTTATTCCAATAGGAATATCAATAGATTTATAATCGGTTGTATATTTTTTTCTAACCTCAAAAAATGCATCTCCTGGATTAATAACTTTTTCTTTTTCTGCACTATAGTATTGATACGAAGGTTCTGCAAATACGGCCCATTTATTTCTGTTAAATGGAAATACATATTCTGCTTCAACACCAAGTCTAAAACTCAACTGAGTGTTTAAATTAACATTATAATCAATTCCTGCTGCTCTTAAATCTTTAATACGATGTTTCGATAAATTTATTCCAGGTCTAACATACAACTTAAATAGGTGTGTTGATTTATTATTATCCCAATTTTTTACTTCAGAAGGATTTTTACATTGGTTGTACTTTACAAAATAATTAACCAAGCTATTTCTTTTATATTTTGCGTTTTTAGCATCATTTATGGTTAATGATTTACAAACTAAATCATTCATTAATTGTTGTTTGTAACTTTCATTTACACCTGTGTTTACACCATAAACTATTTTATTGCCATATTGGTCTTTTGAACCTTCGGGCAAATAATACGTTTTATATACTAATTGTTTTAATTTTGAACCATTTACACTATAAAAATAGCGGCGTAAATCGGCAAAAGAATACAAATATAAGTTAGCATCACCTTGTACCAATTCCTTTAAAAAAAGTGTTTCTTCTTTAAACACTGGATTTCTTTCAAAGCTAATTTTATCATTATGTTCGCTAGACCTATCTATATCTACCGTAAACCGCTTGTATTTTGAAAAATTATAAATACCAAATTCCTTAACATCTTTAATCGTTATATTTTTTACTGGTGTTGTTTCGGAAATTTTGTATTCAAATGCTGTTGGATTTGATTTCCAATCGACATTTTTAATCAATACTTCGGTTTTTTTATCTGAATTATCAATAAAATACCCTTTTTCAAATTTAATTTGTGAAAAGCCACTTAAAGTCGAGATAAAAGCTATCACTAATACTATGATGTTCTTTTTCATATTATGTTGTTTATAAATTAATTGTTAAAATTTCTGAACAAAAATAATATTTAAAATGAAAAATAACACTTTTTTTACAAAAAATAATATCTCTTTATTTTCGAGAATACAACTACATGACAAGGCAAACCATTACTGTTTTAAAATTGTAAAACTTACGTGCGATAGTTTTTAATATTATTCGTAATCTGAATAATGCGGGTTAACGGAATACAAGGTACATTTTATGTACAAATTAACAAACTCAGAACTATTAATAATCACCTAAAGTCTCTTCATTCTGTGCTAGTGCAATTTCTAATTGTTCATCAGAAGGTGGTTTGCCGTGCCATGCATGACTTCCCATCATAAAATCGACACCATTCCCCATTTCGGTATGTAATAAAATACAAACTGGTTTTCCAAAACCTGCAATTTTTTTAGCTTCGTTTAGTCCTTTAATAATACTGGCAACATCATTCCCTTTGTTAATATCGATTACCAACCAGTCGAATGCTTCAAATTTAGCTCTTAAATCTCCTAAAGCTAGTACCTCATCTGTAGAACCATCAATTTGAGCTTTGTTGTAATCTACTGTTGCAATT
Source organism: Flavobacteriaceae bacterium (assembly GCA_015488935.1). GTDB lineage: Bacteria > Bacteroidota > Bacteroidia > Flavobacteriales > Flavobacteriaceae > S010-17. Next base: position 5,974 of record WFMU01000208.1, read on the forward strand.
AAGTTATCTACTTTTTTTGCTGAAGCATACATTATTGCTTCCCAATTTTGCCCTTCTTGTAATTCGCCATCACCATGTAAAGTATAAACAAAATGTTTATCGTCATTCATTTTTTTTGCTAGTGCAGCTCCAATGGCTACAGACATCCCTTGTCCTAAAGAACCAGCAGACATTCTAATTCCAGGTAAACCTTCGTGCGTAGTTGGATGTCCTTGTAAACGAGTTCCTAATTTTCTAAAAGTTGCCAATTCTTCAACTGGAAAAAAGCCACTTCGTGCTAACACACTATATAAAACTGGCGATATATGACCGTTAGATAAAAAGAAAAGATCTTCTCCTATTCCATTCATTGTAAAATCGGTAGAATAATTTAATATTTCTTGATATAATACGGTTAAAAATTCTGTACATCCTAAAGAGCCACCTGGATGTCCAGATTGTACATCGTGTACCATTCGTACAATATCTCGTCTTACTTGTGTTGCAAATTTTTCTAATTGAAGTGTAACAGGCATAATTTTGTTTTTATAAGAACAAAAGTACAACGCGACAAATTAATTTTATACTTATCTTTATTTATTTTTAGATTAATTATTAACAATAATCATCAAAATATCTGAAAATTATCGTACTAAATTCATTAAAAACGAATAAAAAGGTATTTTTAAACGTGAGTTCGATATAAATTATTGCTATTTTTGGAGTTGACAATATGTGTGATGTAGTTTTTTTGATGAGATGATGTTATATACTATAAATAAAAATATAAAATATGAAAATATTATATGTTGATGATGAGCAATCAGCCTTAGACAAATTTATGAAGGAACATGCTGTTGATGGCTTTAGTGTAGAAGGTTGTCAGGACGCTCTTCGATTAACGGAAAAACTCAATAATTATAAAAAAAAGGATCTTCCTGACTTGATTGTCATGGATCTTTATCGAACTAAATCAGATTTAAATACTAATTCTGCTGCCGAAACAAACAAAAAAGTTGATGAATTAGTTTCTCGAATTGGTAAAATCAGAAAAGAACTTGAAATACTTGTTCGTAATGAAAAGGATCCTGTTGGTATTGATGTACTCGAATCACTTCATCAATCAAAAAAATTAAAACATATTCCTGTAATAATAAATACTAGAGAAGGTCTAAATTTACTAAGTGACAATTTATTTAGAAAATTGGTAAAACTCGGTGCAGATTGGATGATTAAAGGTAGAGAGCCCAATGTTATTCGTGAACTTATAAATCGAAAGTTTGAAGAATCACAACAGTCTAAAAAACGAATTGAACGTGATTTGTTTTTAATGATTTTAGGTTCTGTAATAGGTGCATTATTAGGGTATGTACTGTCGATAATTGGCACATAACAAAAGTAATCGTTATTATGAATTTGATACTACAAAAAGTGCTGTGTTTCATACAAAAACCAATCCAACCGCATATTTTACACATTTATTTCAATTGCCAAAAATTCAATGCTAAAAAAACAATAAAATTCCTCCAACATATTGTTAGAAATTAAAAAAAACTTCCTTACATTTAACCAAAATAAGTCAAGTCAAATAAGGTAGAATGATAATTGAACAAAAAATAAAAAAATTACGAGAAAGTTAAGGAATGTTGCAGCTAGAACTTGCTTCTAAACTAAAAGTTGGAGATGGTTTTTTAATGAGAACCAAGCGATTAAAGTACTTAAAGTTGCAGAACAAAAGATAAAATACGGTAAAAATTTATGACATACTTTGATGAATTAAGGGAATTAACTAAACTAATTCCAGAAACAATAGTTGATTTTTCAATACCGAGAGATAGGACTTCACCACCTACTCAAGCATCTTCAATGTTTATTACTAATAAAGAGCAAGGAGATTGGGCAGAGGATTTAATCTTTAGAGCAATTAATAAAACTTCTAAAAACTATGTTGCTGTTAGATATGGGAAATCAGATGATATCGTTGCAGGAGAAAAAGGTTTTGAAAAATTTTATAATGAATTTCAAGATGAATTAGATACAATAGGTAAACGACCAGACTTACTTATCTTCAAAAAAGAGGATTTTGATATACCTCTTGGGTATAATATAAGTAATATTCCACATTCTGATATAACAAATTATGTCAAAAAGGCAATCGCAGGTTTAGAAATTAGGTCAAGTGCATTTCTGATAGAAAAATACGAAAAAGAAATGCAGAATAGAACTGCAACTCATCTTGAACAAGCATTATTAGTAAAAAACAAAATTCTTGAAAATTTTACAGATTTACTTGAACATCCAAGGAAAAAACATTTCATTGATATTTTAAATAGTATCAATTCTGAAACTATAACCTCAATTAGTTTTAGAAGACCAAGTTGGAAAGCAACAGAAAGATTACAAGAATTATCACTACTTTTTAAAGAGTTAAAAGAGAATATTGTTATCGTACAAAAAAGAGATTATTTAAGTATAACGCCTAAAATTGAAGATGTAAAAGTGGTCTATAAATGGGCCGAAACATTCAATGTGCCTCATTATTATTTTCAAGTGTTTTTTGACAAATCTTATGGGGTTTCTTTCAAAAATATATTAACCTTACTAACAGAACCTGAAAAAGAAGGTGACTATTATGAAATAAGTCAAGACATAAAAAATCAGAATAAGACTACTGTTAAAATTAATACACGTAACACAAGTCAAGTTGCATATAAAATAATTGAACCTGAACATAAAAGTATTAGACGAGAAATGGGAAGAGGTCGTTTGTTATTTTATATTAGTTTTGAAAAAGGTACAGCATATTTAGATATAGACAGTCTAACATCACTATTAAATATAACTGATTTTTAATTGATGGTATTAGAAAAAAAATATATCGAAAAGATTAGTCTTTCACACCGTAAAAAATTTGCTCAATTTTTTACTCCAGAAACTATTGCTGATTTAATGGCTGATTGGTTAATTGGAAACAAAAAACTAAAAACAGTTTTAGAACCTGCCTTTGGTTTAGGAATTTTTTCAAGAAACCTTCTAAAAAAGAAACCCAATCTAAATATTAAAGGTTTTGATATTGATGAAACTATTTTAAAAGAGGCACAATCATTTTTTACTATAAATCCTAATATTTCGTTAAATCTTAAAGATTATATGTTTAATGATTGGTCAAACAAATATGATGGAATAATATGTAACCCTCCATATTTTAAATTTCACGACTACGACAATAAATGTATTTTAAAGGAAATTGAAAATCGACTAAATTTTAAATTTAATGGATTTACAAATTTATATACTCTTTTTCTCTTAAAATCAATATATCAATTAGCACAAAATGGAAGAATGGCTTATATTATCCCTTCTGAATTTTTAAATTCTGATTATGGTAAATTAGTTAAAGAATACATTATTAAAACAAATTCATTAAGACATTTGTTTGTAATTGATTTTAAAGAAAATGTTTTTGATGATGCTTTAACCACAGCATCTATTCTTTTATTTGCAAAAGATAATAACGACAAAGAAATCAATATTTCTACAATAAAATCAAAATCTGATTTAACAAAAATAGTAAGCTACATTAATTCGTATCCAAAATTGAAAGGAGAGTTTACTTATAAACCTTCAGATTTAAACCCAAATATTAAATGGCGTAAATATTATCAAGTACAAAACTCCGATAAATACAAAAATCTTGTTCCATTTTCAAAATACGCAAAAGTAGTCAGAGGAATTGCAACAGGAGCAAATGATTATTTTACTTTTAGACCATCTAAAGCAAAAGAATTTTCAATTCAATCGGATAACTTGCTTCCTTGTATTTGTAAAGCAAAAGACGTTAAGAAAGTCTTTTTTACTTTAAATGATTATAAGCAACTCGAAAAAAATGACGAATTAATATATTTGTTTGATGCATTAAAATCAAAAAATAATGCAGTTGATGAATACATCAAAAAAGGAATTGAAAATGGTGTAAATGAAAAATATTTGACAAAAAATAGAAAGATATGGTATTCTTTGGAAAACCGACCACCTGCTCCAATTTGGGTCTCAGTTTTTAATCGAAATGGATTGAAATTTATACGCAATGAAGCCGAAATATCTAATTTAACTACATTTCATTGTGTATATTTAAAACAATCCGATTTATTCTCTATAATTAATCCCGATTTACTTTTTGCATATTTATTAACAGATATAGCAAAAGAAATATTCAATGATAATAGACGAGAATATGGAAATGGTTTGAAGAAATTTGAACCAAATGACTTGAATAAAGCAAAAGTATTAAACC
>WFMU01000209.1 GCA_015488935.1 Flavobacteriaceae bacterium
CACGATATTACTTCCATTTACCTTTCTATTACCGAAGATAATTTAGACCTAAAAAAATTAGAACCTATTTTAAAATCGGAATTTAATCGAAAAAAGATTGCCATTCCATATACAATTAATCATTATAAAAACAACAAACGAATTGCAACAAACGATAGTATTACAAAATTTAAAAATGCCATTCAGACTTTTTCTAAATCTACTTATTTAAAGAAGAATGAAAAAATTGCACTTGTTTTTCCAAATCAAACGGCAACCATATTAAAACAGGGTTTTTTAGGAATTTTCCTTTCATTGCTTGTTTCTATTGCTATCATTGCATCGTTATTCTACCTTCTATTTATTATTAAAAAACAAAAAGAAATTGCCGAAATTAAAAACGACTTTATCAATAATATTACACACGAGTTTAAAACACCAATAACCACTATTGGTGTTGCTATGGAATCAATTCGCGATTTTAACCTTCATGGAAACAAAGAAAAAACAAATGAATATTTAGAAATTACCAATACACAATTGAATAAATTAAATCTTATGGTCGAAAAAGTTTTAGAAACAGCGACTTTAGATAGCGAAAATTTACTACTTCGCAAAGAAAAAACAAATGGTATTGAATTAATGCATCGAGTAATTCGCAAATATAAATTAACAAAACTCGATAAAGAAATTTTGTTTGACTCAAAATTAACAAAATTAGATTTATTTGTAGATGTTTTTCATTTTGAAAATGTATTAAATAATTTAATAGACAATGCCATAAAATATGGCGGTAATTTAATCAAAATTAGTCTATCTTTAAATGCAAATACAATTAAAATAAATGTTAGCGATTCTGGCAGCATACCAAAGCAACAAAGAGATAGTATTTTCGAAAAATTTTATCGTATTCCAAAAGGTAATAGACACGATGTAAAAGGTTTTGGAATTGGACTGTATTATGCAAAAATAATTGTAGAAAAACATCAAGGAAAACTGCAACTATTGGCTACTAAAAACACTACTTTTCAGATACATTTACCATTATGACACATAAAATTAAAATAGTATTAGCAGAAGATGAACTTAGTTTAGGTAAAATTATAAAAGAAAGCCTAGAAGCTCGTAATTTTGAGGTTTTTCATTGTATTAATGGTGTTGAAGCTAATAAAAAATACCAAGCAGAACATCCAGATATTTTAGTTTTAGACGTAATGATGCCTATAAAAGATGGCTTTACGTTAGCAAAAGAAATTAGACAAGAGAATACTAAAATTCCGATTATTTTTTTAACTGCAAAATCACAAACCGAAGATGTAGTAAAAGGGTTTCATCTTGGCGGAAATGACTATTTAAGAAAACCTTTTTCTATGGAAGAGTTAATTGTTCGTATAAAAGCTTTGGTAAAAAGAAAAACAACACAAACAAATAACAACTTGCAAATTGGAAATTATACTTTTAATCCAAAAAAACAGATTTTACTGTTTAACCACCTTAAAACAGATTTAACAAGTAGAGAGTCGGAACTTTTACACCATTTATACCTCAAAAAAAATGAAATTTTAGAACGGCAATTTATCTTAAAAAAACTTTGGGGAAATGACGATTTTTTTAATGCACGTAGTATGGATGTATTTATCTCTAAACTACGTAAAAAATTAAAAAACGATACACAAATTCAGATTATTAATATTCGTGGTTATGGTTATAAACTAATTTGTTAATGACACTGAGAAATTTAATATAAATGAATTTAAAAATCCTCTTGCAAAACAAAATATAAAAAAAGCTACCATAAAAATGGTAGCCTTCCTTTGCTAATAAAAAATGTAGTTTCCCTAATTCTTTTAAAAAATTTAAAATAATTACACAACAAAGGTAAGGTAAATTATTATGTCAAAAAATACCTACAATTAGGTATTTTTCTATTAATATATACTGCTGTTCAATAAAAAATAATTGTAACTTTTATAATAACGTGAGTTCGATATAAAATTCGTTTACAGTTTGCATGAATTTTTGCATAGACGAATTCAAATTTTTGAAAGAATATCTAGATATTTTA
>WFMU01000210.1 GCA_015488935.1 Flavobacteriaceae bacterium
CAATTAGAGTAACTCTTTTTGCCTTATGATATGGTTTAAAGACAGCTAAGTTTCTAATGTCTTTTTTTGGAGATTCTGAAAGAATAGGTATTACAGTATAGTATTTTAAAATATCCGATGCTAACTTTTTACTTAGTTTTGTATTATTACTTGACGCATAGATTGCATGGGCTCCAGAAGTTGAATAAATATTAGATCCATCCGCATGAATTGAAATATAATAATCTGCTTTTACTTTATTTTGAGTACTTGATTCTCTCACCTAGAGTTTTACCCTTATTCTTATTTCTATAATCTATTGTTGGTCGAAAGATAAATAAATTATTTGAAGGATAACCTTTTCTTTTTAGTTCATCAAATAAAGTATGAGCAACATCAAAAACTAATTCCCTTTCAAATTTACCTGGTGTATCTCCTAGATGACCTGTAATCCATTTATCAACATCATCTAGCACATATTGAGGCAAATCGTTTAATTCTACTGCTTTTTTTAAAATAAAATTACCTTTTTTATCTTTTTTTGGTTTCCCATCATCTCCTCTTATTTTATGATTGTATTTCCTTGTTGCAGAGCCAACATTTCCACTTGTATATCCATGCCCTGGATCAATTACAATTATAGGTGTTTTCTTTTTCAACTCAAACCACTTCCCATCCATATCCAACCAATAATTTGGTGTAGTTCTTTGGTCTGGTTCGCCATCTTTATCTGGGTTTCTACCGTTATAAATAACGGTTATATTATTCTTAGAATGTGCGTCTATTAACAAAAATAGTTTTGTTTTTTTGTCGCTTAGTTTTTCTAAAGCATCGGTATATTCTTTTTGTTTTTTACTGTCTTTTGAACCTAATTTTATTTTAATTATTGCCCAATCTTTAAAATCGGCTGCATTGGTAATTTTTTTATTGTCTTTTTCAAATTCGCCTACTTTGCTTTTTGCAAAAAGTACATCTTTATCGTTTTGTTGTAGCCATATTGCTTTTTCTTTTTCTACAATACCTTTTTCTATTCCTTGTGCTACATTTATACCTACTATTTTTCCTTGTAAATTATCGGTTTTTACTATGACATAGACTTCGTCTCCTAAACTGGCAGATTGTAATTTTTTAAATGTTACTTTTTCGCCTTTTTCTACTTTGGTTGTTATATTTAAAACCTGTTTTGGGTGGATAGTTGTGGAACTTCCCATTTTATTCTCTTTTTGAATATCTTTCCAACTCACACCTTTATACGCTTTTGCTATTGCAGATAAACTTGAAGATTTATTGGTTACACCAACGGTATGTTTTATGGTTTTTGTTTCGTATTCTTTTTTACTTGTTTTTGTTGCAAAATAAGCATCTAATACTTTATACTTTTTTATTTTTACGGTATTTCTTGGTTTTATTGAATTTGGCATAGCTTTTATTTTTGTAATTTAATTGGTGCTTCTTGTGGTGCTACTATTTTTAATTTTATTTTTTGCAAATCGCTTTGTATTATAAAATCTGTTAGTATATCATTTTCCAATCGCTCTCCTTTATATTCAAAATCTTTGGTATTATTGCTCAAATCTATATCGCTGCTTTCTCCTACCATATTTTCGGTTTTTAATACTAAAAACACTTCTTCGCCTATATCGAGTTCGGTATCTTCTTTTCCATCTAAATCTGTATAATAGCAATCTATTATTTCTGGTTCGGTATTGGTTATTGTAGTTGGTGCTACGGCGTTACCAAATGGGTCGGATACTTTCCAATATTTTTCAAATATCTTAGCGCCTCCATCTTCCATTATTGCTGGAGAAACCTCAATATAAGTACGCATGGGTTTGCTGTTTACGCCATCAAAATTTTCCATATATTTTAAACAATATACATCAAAGAGTTTTATTCGTCGTGTTTTACCATTCATTGCTGCTGGAGATAAAACTATTTCTAAGTTTTTTATTGTATTTTCGGCTACCATCCACTCGTAAAACAAACTTTCTTTGGTACTTTCAAATACAATACTCCATATTCCGCCTGTTGGTTTGGCTGATGGATAGCCATTATAATCGGAGTTTTGCTCTATACTATATCTAAATTGTAGGATGTTAAACTCCTTTTCGTCTATGTACATTTTTGCTAAAATACTCATTGCTTCTTTTTCTTTTTTTTGTTACCAAATTATTGATAGCCTTCTATACAAAAATAATATGCTTTATTAAAATATTTAATAAAAACTCGTACTACAAATATAGTACCTATAATGGGATTAAAAAACACCTAATTGTAGGTTTTTTTTGACATTGTTTATAAAATCAAAATCAACAAGAAAAGGGAGAACTCTCCCTTTATATACTTATATTCTACACTAATTTATGGTACAATATTAATCCAAATACTTTTTGTTTTTGAAAAACCATATTCGGTATTAGTTACTGTAACTTTTATCTCTTTTACTCCTGTAAAATATCCACTACCATCTGGTTTGGCTTCAATAATATATCTAAATGAACTACTTGGAATTGGCGTTCCTCTAGTATCATTAATTCCATTACTTGAATGTTCTGAGCTATTAAATTCGCCATTCTCAATTGCAAAGGTATAATTCATAGTAACACCAGTATAACCACTAGTAAAATTTTGAATGTTAACTTGTAAATTTGATAGTTCTTCATTACTTGCATCAATAGTATCGGAAGGTGTTCCATCTGGATGCGATTCAGTACCGTTTAACCTAAGTCTCAAGTCAAATTCTGGTGCTTTAGAAGTAAGTGTAAAATCTTGTGAGGTACTAATACCATCTTGAGATACTTTAATAGTGTATGTAGCTGTTCCTAATTGCGAAGGTGTAATTCTAAATGTTAAAGGGCTTGTAAGTGGAGATACTTCTGTTCCTAAACTAAGGAATGTAACTGCAGGTGCTAAATCATCTCCTGTTGTAGTTAATAAAATACTATAATTATCATTATTAGGATTTCCTCCAGAGAAAGTAAAGGTATAGTTGGCATCTTGTGTCACAAATACTTCTTTATTACGATTAATATTATCTTCAAATAAAGTTAATTGTATTGGAGGGTAAGTTACATTAATAGTCATTGTTTGTACTTGTACATTATTAGTATCTGCTCCAGTATTGGTAACCGTAAAAGTAAGCACATAAGTTCCTCGTTCTACTGCTGTAAATGTTCCTGTAGAGCTTCCAACCGACATATTTGCTAAATCACCACTATAATTAAACACGTTATTTATCGATACATCATCTCTTTTAACATCAACATCCATCGCATAATTAGCATCACAATTAACAGTGCTCAATTTTTCTATATTAAGTGTAATCGCTAGAGGTGTATTAATTTCTATATTGGTTGCTGCTGGTGTGGCTGTAAAAGTATAATTACAAGCAGCAACTTCTTCAACTTCGTTTCTATTATCACAAGCAGTGAAAAGAAAAGTACTAAACACCAATAGTGTTATTATTTGTTTTATTTTTTTCATAATTAGTTCTTTTTATTTGTGTAAAATCGTAATCCTAAACCTATGTATGGAGCTGTGTTTCCTATATCAGAGTTTAAATAAAAATTTTGGTTATACTTTAGTAATATACCCATTTTATCTGTAAATCTGTAAGCAAATTCGGTTCCAATATATGCACCATAAATAAAATTATTAGCTGCATTCACTTCAACTTTTCCTTTGTTTAGGGTTTCATATCCTAATAATCCACCACCACCAACAGACATATTTACGTTTGTTTTATGAATTAATGGATAATAATATCCCAAATCAAATGTATAAGTTCCTAAAGATATATCTGTTTGGCTAAGACTAGATTTAATTTTAGAAAAAGCGCCATTTAGCCCATACTTCATATATCCTTTTTTAAGCATCTTATTAAAACTTAAATTTAATCCAAAACCACCATCTGCCATTCCTACAGAAACATCTACAGCAGCGCTTGGTATTGCTATTTGCTTATCTACTTCATTCTGATTACTTACAATGTTCTTATCTTTCTCTACTACTTCTGGTTCTTTAACTTCTTGCGCCTGATTTTTTACTTCTTTTTTATTATCTTCTTCAACAACTACAATTTCTTCTGTTTTTTCTACTTCTTTTTTAGCAACTTTCTCTTTTTTAGCTAATCGTTTTTTCTCTTTCTGTAACGCTAATTCTTTCTTTTTTATTGCTTTTTGTTCTTTTTTTAAAGCTGCGTTTTTTTTACGTTCTTC
>WFMU01000211.1 GCA_015488935.1 Flavobacteriaceae bacterium
AGTTTTTATGGAGTGCCAAATGCAGATAATACAGCAATTGCAGTAAACTGGGAAACCTTACGAGAATTCCAAAATGCAACCTTTGTACTAGAAACAAGTTATGGAACACCAGATAACTTTACAGAAATAAACCAACAAGCAGGAAACGGAACAACAGAAACACCAGCACAATTTAATTATACAGATACCGCATTTGGAAGTAATACAACCATTTACTACCGAATAAAAATGATAGATACTCAAGGTAATTTTACTTACAGTTCTATTATTGAAGTAAACCTATCTACATTAGGAGTAGAAAACCAAGGATTAGATAAACTCAATTTAGAAATCTATCCAAATCCAATAAAAAATGAGGACGTAACCCTTAAGTTAAATTCTAAGTTTACAGACAAAAATGCAAAATTAGAAATGTATAGCCTACAAGGAAAACGATTGGTAGTACAAGCATTAAATGTAAAAGAAGGAAACAATAGTTTTAAACTAAAAATTGGAACTAATGTAACAAATGGTGTATATTTTGTAAAAGTAACCACAGCAGGATATATTAAAACGGTAAAATTAATAATCGAAAAATAAGTTTAGTTATTCGGCAAATAAATTAAATTACTAAGAATATATTATCCTATCAAACAACAAAGAATGTATTAATTCTTTTACGTTTGATAGGATTTTTTACATTAATAACACGAGTTCAACATAAAAATTATTAAAAATGAATTAATAAGAATTTTTAAATTCTCAAAAAAAGACCAAAAAAATTAATTATTCATAATTTATTTTACAGTTTTTATCAATACTATAAAACGAATAAATATCCCTACAATACATTTTAATAATTGCCTCTATTTTTGTAATTTCGCGAAACACAAATATTAATATTAAAAATAGAATATATGGCATTTGATATTGAAATGATAAAAGGAGTTTACAACAGAATGAAACAAAATGTTGATAAAGCTCGTCAAATTGTAGGAAAACCATTAACACTAGCAGAAAAAATATTATATAACCACCTTTGGGATGCAAATACAAACAAAGCATTTACAAGAGGAAAAGATTATGTAGATTTTGCACCAGACCGTATTGCATGTCAAGATGCAACAGCACAAATGGCATTATTGCAATTTATGCAAGCAGGAAAAAAAGAAGTAGCAGTACCAACAACAGTACACTGTGACCATTTAATTCAAGCAAAAATTGGCGCAGATAAAGACTTACAAGAAGCAATAAATAATTCGAGCGAAGTATTTAACTTTTTACAATCTGTATCTAATAAATACGGTATCGGATTCTGGAAACCAGGAGCAGGAATCATTCATCAAGTAGTGTTAGAAAATTATGCCTTTCCAGGTGGAATGATGATTGGTACAGACTCACATACTGTAAATGCAGGAGGATTAGGAATGGTTGCCATTGGTGTAGGAGGAGCAGATGCCGTAGATGTAATGGCAGGAATGCCGTGGGAACTTAAATTCCCAAAACTAATAGGTGTTAAATTAACAGGAAAATTATCTGGCTGGACAGCTCCAAAAGATGTGATACTAAAAGTAGCAGGAATTCTAACAGCAAAAGGAGGAACAGACTGTATCGTAGAATACTTTGGAGAAGGAGCAAAAGCAATCTCGGCAACAGGAAAAGGAACAATATGTAATATGGGAGCAGAAATTGGAGCAACCACATCTACCTTTGGATACGATGATGCAATGGAACGCTATTTAAGAGCAACAAACAGAGCAGATGTTGCAGATGCAGCAAACGAAATAAGAGCTTACCTAACAGGAGATGATGAAGTATATGAAAATCCAGAAAACTATTTTGACCAAGTAATAGAAATAAACTTAAACACGTTAAAACCGCACTTAAACGGACCATTTACACCAGATTTAGCAACTCCTGTTGGTGCAGAAATGACTAAAAAAGCAACTGCAAACGGATGGCCTCTACAAGTAGAGTGGGGATTAATAGGCTCTTGTACAAACTCTTCTTACGAAGACTTATCTAGAGCAGCATCTATTGCAAAACAAGCCGTAGATAAAGGGTTGGTGGCAAAAGCAGAATTCGGAATTAACCCTGGCTCAGAACAAGTACGCTATACCGCAGAAAGAGACGGTTTATTACAAATATTTGAAGACTTAGATGCAAAAATATTTACCAATGCTTGTGGTCCATGTATCGGACAATGGGCAAGAGAAGGAGCAGAAAACCAACCAAAAAATACTATCGTACACTCTTTTAATAGAAATTTCTCTAAAAGAGCAGATGGAAATCCAAATACACACGCCTTTGTAGCATCACCATCAATGGTGGCAGCAGTAGCAATATCAGGAAAATTGGACTTTAATCCAATGACTGATAAATTAATAAATAAAGATGGTGATGAAATAATGTTCGATGAACCAACAGGTTTTGAATTACCACCAAAAGGATTTGACGTAAAAGACCCAGGATATGTAGCACCAATGGCAGACGGCTCTGGAGTAGAAGTAAAAGTAAGCTCCGATTCAAAAAGATTACAATTACTAACACCTTTTAAACCAATAAAAGGAAATATAAAAGGAGCAAAATTATTAATAAAAGCATTCGGAAAATGTACCACAGACCACATCTCTATGGCAGGTCCATGGTTGCGATTTAGAGGACATTTAGACAATATCTCTAATAACATGTTAATTGGTGCAGTAAATGCATTCAATAAAAAAACCAATACAATTAAAAACCAATTAACAGGAGAATACGGTCCAGTACCAGATACAGCAAGAGCATATAAAGCAGCAGGAGTACCTACTGTAGTAGTTGGTGACCATAATTATGGGGAAGGATCTTCTAGAGAACATGCAGCAATGGAACCAAGACACTTAGGCGTAGTTGCCGTAATTGTAAAATCTTTTGCAAGAATACACGAAACAAACCTTAAAAAACAAGGTATGTTAGGACTAACCTTTGCAAAGGAAAGCGACTATGATTTAATTCAAGAAGACGATACATTTAACTTTATAGATTTAACAGAATTTGCTTACGGAAAACCACTAACACTAGAAATAGTGCATAAAGATGGAACAAAAGACATCATAAAATTAAACCATACTTATAACGAAGGACAAATAGCTTGGTTTAAAGAAGGTTCGGCATTAAATCTGATTAAAAAAGAAAACGCTTAAAACCGTTTAACATAAATTTTAAAAAAGAAAACTTCTTATTAACTTAAGAAGTTTTTTTTGTTAGATTAATTTAATTATTTTTAACACACAAAACAACATATATGTCATCAAAAACATTTTATTTCGAACTAAATAAAACAAAACTTTTTGGTCAAATTTGGCAACCAAAAACACCAAAAGCAGTCGTAGTTTTAGTACACGGTATGGGAGAACATATTTTTAGATATACAGATTTTGTTATACCCAAATTACTAGAGAATGATTTTGCAGTGATTGGTTTTGACCAATTTGGTCACGGAAAAAGCGAAGGAAAAAGAGGACATTGTCCAAATTACGAAGCCTTGTTAAATATGATAGATGTTGTAATAAAAAAAGGAGAAGAACAGTTTTTAAACATCCCAATATATTTGTATGGACATAGTATGGGCGGAAATTTAGTGATTAATTATACCCTAAGAAAAGCAAAAAAACTAAAAGGAATAATTGCAACAAGTCCATTTTTGCAATTGGCATTTCAACCACCAAAATGGAAAATGCTTATAGGTAAACTATTATTAAAAATAGCACCATCTGTAGCTTTGCCAAGCGAGTTGGAAGTTGCAGCAATATCTAGAGATAAAAACGAAGTAAAAATATACGAAGAAGATAAACTAGTACACGATAAAATAAGTCCAATGTACTCCTTTCCGATTATGGAAAGTGGCAAATGGGCAATTAAAAATGTCGATAAACTAAAAATACCAATGTTAGTTTTACACGGAACTGGCGATAGAATCATTGCCTATAAGGCATCCGAAGAATTTTGTAGTAAAACACAAAAAGCAACATTAAAACTATTTGACGATGGTTACCACGAGCTACATCACGATTTATGTAAAGAAGAATTTATGGAAACCATAATAACATGGCTAAATAAAAATCTGGCAGATGGATAAGAAATATATCATTGCATTTGATCAAGGAACTACAAGTACAAGAACCATTTTGTTTAATCAATTAGGAGAAATTGTTGCAATAGCTCAAAAAGAATTAACACAGTATTATCCCAAATCAGGTTGGGTAGAGCACAATCCAATTGAAATATATGAAGACCAAAAGAAAACATTTGATGAGGTTATAAAAAAAGCGAATATAAATCCAAGAGAAATTGCAGGAATTGGTATAACAAACCAAAGAGAAACAACGGTTATTTGGGAAAAAGATTCAGGAAAACCAATATACAATGCTATTGTTTGGCTAGATAATAGAACAACAGAGATTTGTGATGAACTAAAAAATAAAAAACTAGAAAAGTATATTAACGAAACCACAGGCTTGGTTATAGATTCTTATTTTTCGGCAACAAAAATAAAATGGATTTTAGATAATGTAGCAGGAGCAAGGGAACAAGCCAATGCAGGAAAATTACTTTTTGGAACTATTGATAGTTGGTTGATATATAAATTTTCCAAAGAAAAAAATCATGTTACCGATCATACAAATGCATCGAGAACCTTATGTTACGATATTAAAAACTTAAAATGGGATAGTAAAATATTAAAAGCATTAGACATTCCAAAAACCATGATGCCAAAAGTACAATTATCCTCTTCTTATTTTGGAACAGTAGATTATAACGGAATAGAAACACCAATTTTTGGTGTAGCAGGAGACCAACAAGCATCTTTATTTGGACATGGTGGTTTTGAAACAGGCATGGCAAAAAACACCTATGGAACAGGTTGTTTTATGCTGTTAAATACAGGAGATAAATTTATAAAATCCAAGAACGGATTACTCACTACATTAACGGCAAGTACAGAAAACACACCAATAAATTATGCATTAGAAGGTAGTATTTTTATTGGAGGAGTTTCTATACAATGGTTGCGAGACAAACTTAAAATAATAACTTCCGCAAAAGAAACCGAGCAAATATGTAATGCCATACCAGCACTAACAGATTTGTATTTTGTACCAGCATTTGCAGGGTTAGGAGCACCACATTGGCACACAAAAGCAAAAGGAAGCATTTACGGATTAACTTTAGATATTGGAAGAGAACAAATCATAAAAGCAACAGTTGAAGCGTTGGCATATCAAACAAAAGACGTTTTAAATGCCATGGTAAGTGATAGTAATCAACCATTAAAAGAATTGAAAGTAGATGGTGGAGCAAGTGCAAACAATTACTTAATGCAATTTCAATCCGACATATTAAAAATTACTGTTGAAAGACCAAAAATGCTAGAAATTACAGCACTTGGTGTCGCATTTTTAGCTGGATTGAAAGCTGGTATTTGGACAAAAAAGGATATTTCTAAAATTAAGAAAATAGATAAAAAATTTATGCCATTAATGGAAGTGCATGAAAGTGATAAAAAGTACGAAGGTTGGCAAAAAGCCGTACAAAGAACAAAACAGGATTTTTAATTAAAAAATGAATAAAAGGAACAACATTTGATGGTATTGTATTAATTTTACTATTTAAACGAAATAAATGAAACAAGTTTGGTACTTAGAATGTGTAAATCTGTTTAAGATTATTTGTCCGCATCAATATAGGGATTATAAAAATACGCATACACTTGATACCTACAAAAAGAAAGATTATATCTATTTTGATGAAGATGCATCACAAACCATCTATTTAATAAATTCAGGAAAAGTAAAATTAGGATACTATACCGAAGATGGAAAAGAAATAGTAAAATCTATTTTAAGTAAAGGCGAAGTGTTTGGCGAAAAAGCATTTTTAGGAGAAGGTAAAAGAAACGAATTTGCACAATCTATAGATAGTAAAACTGTAATTTGTCCGATACCAGTTGCCACACTCCAAAATATGATGAAAGACAATACCTCATTCGCCTTGAGCTTTTATAAATTTATTGGATTTCGAATAAAAAAACTAGAAAGAAGATTAGAAATTTTATTATTTAAAGATGTTAGAAAAAGAACTTTAGAGTTTATTGATGAATTAAAAGACGAATTTGGAAAAGAATTACTAAATGGAGAAATACTCATAAAACACCCATATTCACAAAAAGAAATAGCCTGTTTAATAGGAACATCAAGACCATCCTTAAATATTATTATGAACGATTTAAAAAAT
>WFMU01000212.1 GCA_015488935.1 Flavobacteriaceae bacterium
CATCATCACTATTCACAATTTTTTTAATAGAAGCTACGGTATCTAACAACATTTTAGCCATTTTTTTAAAATCTGGTCGTTTTTTTTCGGATGGTTTTTCTTTTCCTGCCAATTCTACCCAAAGCGAATCCATTTTGTCATTTGCTTTGTTGTATTTTTCCATTGCTGTTGCTATTTTAGCAGAATCACCTAAATTTAAAGTGCCTTGTTCTATTGGAGGCAAAGCGTTTTTGGTAATTTCTTGCTTTTTTGGAAGATTATTTTCTTTCTTTTCACAAGAAATTAACAATAAAAAAACCAATACAATATGTAGAATAATCCGAATCATTATTTACGGTATTTTTCTAATAAATAATTTAGTGTTTTGCGTGCGTATTGTATGCGAATTTCTTGTTCTTCAATACTCATTTTTACTGCCAATCTTGCCCAAGAGGAATATAAAAAGTTATCGTAATTTGGGTTCATTACCATTAATCTTCCTGCATTTTTTTGATGCGTAAGGTAGCAATCGCCTGTTTTACTGATTTCAATATCGGTACCTGTTATTTTATTTTCACCGTTCTTTTTTGATTTTAAATAATTATCAATTTCTCTTTTAATATCGTTTTTGTTCGATTCTGAAATATAATAATCGAATTGCATTTCTTCGCCATTAGGCAATTTTATGGTGTAAAAATAATGCTTGTTTACATTTTTAGTATCGCCCTTTGTAATAGCTGACAAAGGTAAACCTGTTGCTTTTGCTATTTCTTCAAAAGATAAAGAAATGTCGTTTTTTCCACTAAACAATGCATCGTAATTAGCACTTTTTTGTTGATTATCTTTAGCTTTTGAAGTGGCGTTTTGTGTTTTAGCAGAAGTATTGGTTTCTGCTTTTTTAATTGATGGCGTAATGGCATCATTTTTACACATTAAAACGATATTGCTTATAGTAAATAGTATTAAAAAATTCAGTTTCATAATAATTGGTTTTATTTGTTGTATTTCATTGCTATAAAATCATAAATTAAATAACCAAAACGATCATACCAATCTGGCAAGCCAAATTGTGATTCACAATGATCTAATTCTTGAAGCGTTGATTGCAATTCTCTTAAAAATTCGGCACGCTTTCTAACATACGCCTTTTCTAAATCGACAACTGACTTTTGAATTTTTATTCGTTGCGTTTGCCAAGCTAAACCAGTCACTGCATGTATCCCTGAAGCATTATCTCCAAAAGCTATTGCTGCTTGACTGAATCGTTTAGTACAATCATAAATGGCTTGTAATTTCTCAAATTTGTATCTCAGATCATTAAATTTTCTTCGTGCATCGGTAAAACATTTTTTGCATTGATTATCTACACAAAAAGAAGGCACTCTTGGCAAACCTGGCAATGACGAACTATTTATACAAGTACTTAAGTTTTCATACGAATCGTATAATTCTTTTGTGCTACTATATATATTTGTAGCAGTGCTTAATTTACCTTGCACACTATTAATACGGGAAACAACAGAATTGAATTTTTTTAAAGTATTTTCAGAATCCATAGTAGAAGTTCTCCCTTCTCTTTGCATCTGGTCTTTAATCATTCTTTTTAAAGCCTTTTCACTTTCACCTTCTCTTGATAACATTTGACCTATAGTTTGGGTCTGTTCAGGTGTAAACGAAATGTTTTGTGAAAAAACAGGCTGAGAGAAACCAGTAAAAAGGAATAACAATAACATCATATTTATATTTGATTTTTTCTTTTTGAAAGCTAATATTAATACTATTAGAACAAGCAATCCAATAATAACATAAAGCAATGTAGTACTACTATTTGCAGAAGATTCTGTTTTAGTATTCGCATTGTTAGTATTATTCTTTTCCTTTTCTGAAACATTTATATTATCACTTGCTCTAATTTTTCTAAAAGGAGAATTTAAATAGTTTTTTACAGGAGGAGTTGCAGAAATAACAATACTAAATGGTACTATTTTTTTCTCATTACTTGATATTTTTATCCCAAATGAGCCAATGGTTCTAAATTTAAAATTTGCGATTTCATCAGTCCCACTTTTTGTATTTTTTGATTGTACAGAATCAGCCCAATTAGCTACTACAATGTCAACTTTTAAATCAGCTTCGCCATTATTTGCAAAAACATACACATCTATAAACTGAAATAAATCATGACCTTTAACTGTAAAGTATGCAGTTTGGTTGATACCAAGACTATGCATTACAGCAATACCTTTGGCATCTTTTGTAGCCGAATTTTCTTTTAATTCTAAAGCTATTGGTTTTATTTTATCATCCAATGTAAATTGAGCAAAAGTAATATTGGAGATGATCAAAAACAGTAAGGTCAATTTTTTGTTCATGTTATAGTGTTTTTATTGTTATATCTGATGTCAAATAATAATTTGTTCGTTTATTTACATTAATTTTTTATAATCTGTTATATGGATAACACGAGGCGATTTCTCTAATTTAGTACAGGTTATTGTTATGGTTTTAGGCTTTCTTTTTGAAGTATCTGTGATTACCATTTCCATTGCTATTCCGTTCATTTTAAACATCCACGTATTGTTTTGGTTTCGCATTTTTTTACTTCCAGCACCTTTAAAATTTTCAGGAAATGTTATTCCTGCTTTGTTGGTTACCCAAACATTTGAAGTGAAATCTTTTCCTTCTACAAAATATTCATCACAAGGATAACCTAATATTTTTTTATGCTTGCCTGTTTTACTTATTTTGATGTCTTTTTGTGTTTCTTCTTTAACCTTATCAAAATCCATTTTCATTTGCATTCGCGTTTTATCTTTTCCGTTTTCCATAAGCATAATCATCTTGCTATTTTCAAAATCCATTATGGAAATCATTTTGTTTTTCACATCTGGAAGTTCTGTTGCTAGATAACTTGCGTTATTTTTTAGATAATAGTTAAAATGCATTGGTTTTCCTTTTTCTGGCTTCATTTCAAAACTGTAGATATGGGTAAATTCAAAATCTGTTTGACCAGTATTTACTGTGTTTTTTTGCATCTTAGTAGTGTTACCATCGGAAGAAGACACAATAGCATTTTCTGCTTTGTTTTTTGAACTGGTTGTCGTATTTTCAGAAGATTTTTCTGTGTTTTTAGTTTCTTTTTTTCCTGCAACGGTTTTGTCTATTTTATTTTCAGCGGAATCAAAAGTTTTATCAATTTTTCGATCTACTCTACGCTGTGCACGTCTTTCTGCTTCGTGTTTAACTTTTTGCTCGGCTTTTTCTTTTAGTTTTTTTAAAAATTGTGCATTACTAGTGATAGTAGTACTAATAAATAAAATGGTTAATAGTATTCTGATTACTTTCATCGTGTTAGATTTAGGGTGTTATTATTTTTTTACTATATATTTTTGCATTAACTTAATTATAGAATCTTTTTTCTTTGAATCAAGTTCTTTTTTTTGCAATTCGTATAATTGTTTGAATTTGATTTTTTCTTCAGGTGTTAAGTCTTGTGTTTGATTTACGATGTCCTTATAATTTTTAACTCTGCTAAAATCAATACCAACCATTACGCTATCTTTGGCAATATCTTTAAAAACTTCGGTTTGCATATCCAAAATATTGGTAGAAACAGGCATGTTGTGGTTGTTGTTTTTGGTTGTTTTTTGCTGTGCAGAAGCTACTGTAGCAAGTAAAAAAAACAAGGGTAATAGGTATTTTTTCATAATATGTGTTTTAAATTTTCTTAATTATTTTGATAGAGTAAAAGTAGCTAGCATATTCTTTTAAGACTTGCAATTATGTAACAAAAGTGATAAGAAATGTAACAAGCGTGTCAAGCCTACAAATTTCGTTAACTTATAGGGTAAAAGTTGAATGTTAAAAATTTAGGTCTTTTTAGTATAAATTTACATCGCTTAAATTTGAGCTTAGAAAATGTTTTTTTTAATTAAATGTAAGTTTCTAATTTTTAAATTCATAAACTATTAAACTCTATATTATTCATAAATAATATGTGGTTTAATGCTTGTTTTTATACGCTGTTGGTGTAACATTAAAATAATCTTTGAATTTTTTGCTGAAATAGGCAGGATTATTAAACCCTACACTATAAGCAACTTCCGATACAGAAATAGCATTATTTTGAAGTAATTCTTTGGCCAATTTTAAGCGTTGTACTTGAATAAATGCTGTTGCCGACAAACCAAACAATGCTTTTAATTTTCGGTGCAATTGCATCCTACTCATTAACATTATTTTTCCAAATTTCTCAGCATTAAAATCTGATGCTGTTAAATGATTATCTATAACATCTTGTATTTTTTCTAAAAAAAGTGCATCTACAGAATGAATGGCTACTTCGGCAGGTTGCAATACAATTTCTTGACTAAAACGCTCTTGGAGTTTTTTAATATTCTCTAATAATTTTTGTACTTTTAATTGTAGTAACTCATTATTAAAAGGTTTTTCAATATAATCATCGGCACCAGAATCTATTCCTAAATACTTGTTTTCATCACCTACTTTTGCGGTAATTAACAAAATTGGAATGTGATAGGTTTTTTCATCATTTTTTAAAATTTTGCACAAATCGACACCAGATTTTACAGGCATCATTACATCGCTCAAAATAATATCTGGAATTAATTCTTTAGCTTTTTCGATACCTTCTGCGCCATTATTGGCATAATGAATAACGTAATTTTCTTGAAACAGTTCCGCAATATAATTTTGCACTTCTTTATTATCTTCTACAATTAAAAGATGAATATCATCTTTTTGAGTAGGAAGGTTTATTTTCTTAGGTGTTATTTCTACAATTAAATCCGTTTTATTCATTTCATATTCCGTAGCATCATAAAACGCTTTTGCTATTGGAATCACAACTTCAAAACAAACAATATTATCTTTTGGTTTGGAAACGCTAATCGTTCCTTTGTGCAATTTTACCAATTCGTTTACGTAAGAGAGCCCAATACCTACACCAGTTGTATTTGAATCGATTTGATAAAAACGATTAAATAATAGTTTTAAATCGTCATTAGTAATTTCAGTAGTAGCGTTTTGAATATTAAAATATCCTTTTCCGTTTTTTTCAATAAAATCACAATGAATAAAGCCTTTTTTATGATTTCCCCTTGTTAACCTGAGTTCGAGATAAGACTTACTTACGGTTTCATGGTGTATAAACCATTGAGGCCATATACCTCTTCCCATATTTTGTTAAAACGGGTGTAATTGGCATCGGGCTTCTTGATGAGTTCCAGTGTACGGTCAGCCTGTGCTTTACTC
>WFMU01000213.1 GCA_015488935.1 Flavobacteriaceae bacterium
TCTTTATATACGATACTACCAAGATATTAATCTTGTTGTTTATCATCATATTTTTAATGGGAATTGTCAACAGCTACTTCCCTATTGACAAGGTAAAAAATTACTTATCAAGAAACAAATTGTACGGTTTTGAGTACTTAATGGCAAGTCTTTTTGGTGTCGTAACACCATTTTGCTCTTGCTCATCAGTACCTTTATTTATTGGTTTTGTAAAAGGCGGAATACCTTTAGGTGTAACCTTTGCTTTTTTAGTAACTTCACCTTTAGTTAATGAGGTTGCTATTGGTTTATTTATCGGACTTTTTGGATTAAAAACCACGCTGATTTATGTAATTAGTGGTGTTTTATTAGGTACCATTTCTGGAATGATTTTGCAACAATTAAAATTGGAACGTTTTTTAACGCCTTGGGTAAAAAAAATCTTAGAAAACGCACAAAAAGAACAAGATGCTTTTATTGCCGAAAAACAATCATTTAAAGATCGTTTGCCAATAATTTGGGATGAAGTTATCAAAATTATCAAAGGTGTATTACCTTATGTAGTTGTTGGTATTGCTATTGGAGGATTAATGCACGGTTATATTCCAGAAGGCTTTTTTGAACAATATATGAGTAAAGACAACATATTTGCAGTACCAATGGCAACTATTTTAGCAGTACCAATGTATTCAAATGCTTCAGGAATTTTACCTGTGGTACAAGTTTTGGTAGCAAAAGGAATTCCAATAGGAACAGCCATTGCTTTTATGATGGGTGTTGTAGGTTTATCTTTTCCAGAAGCGATGTTACTTAAAAAAGTAATGTCTCTGAAATTAATAGGAATTTTCTTTGGTGTTGTAACGCTTTGCATTATCATTTCTGGATATATATTTAACATCATATTGTAAACAAATTTATGTTTAAAATCGACTATATAAAATTTCAAAGTGCTAATCAAAAAACATTTAAAGGCATTAGCAAAATGTTACCCATCATTTTTGGAATGTTATTGTTGGTTAGTATTATTGATATTTTAGTTCCTAAAACTTTTTATCAGACTTTATTTACAGGAAATTCTATTTTTGACGCAGTAAAAGGAGCTGTTTTAGGAAGTCTTTTTACAGGTAATCCTGTTACAGGTTATATTTTAGGAAGCAGTTTTTTAAAAGCAAATATTGGTTTAATTGCTGTTACAACGTTTATCGTTTCTTGGGTTACGGTTGGTTTAATTCAAATTCCTGCTGAAATACTTGCTCTTGGAAAAAAATTCGCTTTTTATAGAAATCTAACTGCTTTTTTAATGGCAATTATCGTGGCTTTTGTTACGGTTTTTATCGTAAATCTTATTGAGTAATGACAGTAAAAAAGAAAAATTTTGGTAATTGGATATTCCTAAGCATAATACTTATTGGTTTTGCTGTTATTTATGTTTTAGATGCAAACAAAGCGTTATTAATTCTAAATAAATTTAAAAAAATAACGATGCAAATTATTCCTATTTTGGTTTTAGTTTATATTGTTTTATTACTTACCAATTATTTTATCAGTAATAAAATTATTAAAAAATATATGGGAGAAAATGCTGGTGCCAAAACTTGGATAATCGCCATAGTTTCAGGTATTTTTTCTATCGGACCAATTTATATGTGGTATCCATTAATGAAAGATTTACAAGAAAAAGGCGTGCAAAATAAATATTTAGTAACCTTTCTGTATAACAGAGCTATTAAACCACAATGGTTGCCAATTTTAATCGCCTATTACGGCATAAAATATTCATTAACTTTATTAGTCGTAATGGCTGTATTTTCAATACCTCAAGGCATCATTACAGAAAAATTAATTCATAAAAACAACTCAAAAAAATGAAAAAACTCAGTACAATTATCCTTTTACTAATGCTTTTTACAGCTTGTGAAACTTCCGTTAAAACGGAAATAAAAAAAGAAACAGCAAGTAAAACAGTTCCAATGAAAAATCCAACAATCGAAGTGATTGATACGGACTTTTCTAAAGGACGATTACAACTAAAACACCATATTTCATTAAACGATGTAGAAA
>WFMU01000214.1 GCA_015488935.1 Flavobacteriaceae bacterium
AAACACTAGCCAATATTTATACTTCTATTGAATATACGGTAGATATTGTTACTACTTTCTCTGGTATTGGAAACATTGCAAGGTTTAGACATTTAAGCAAACTAGCAAGTATAGCAAACAGATTAAATAAGGCTAAAAAAGTAGTAAGATATGCCAAAGTTGCCTCAATGCTTAAATTAGCAATTGGAGCTGTAGAGATAAGTAGTGGTACGGTAAATATTTTAATAAGATTAAGTGGTACAAACAATAAGTTTGCCCATGCATTACAATGAATTGAAAATGGGTTTATTTGGTTGTTTTATTTTAGGTAAAGAATAATTATCATTAGATGTATTTTGTAATTGGTTATTAGTAACCTAAAATATGCGGGAATTAAATGAATAAATTAATGTAGAGTTAATATGTTGTTAATTCAAAAAAAACATACTAAGCATATTTTTGCGATATAATAATTAACCTAAAATTAAAAAAAATGAACAAATTATTCTTAAAATTATTACTTCTTAATTTTGTGCTTGTATTTACTTTTTCTTGTAAACAAGACGATATAGTTGAACCTACACCTACAAGTGAAGAGGTTACTGGTGAAATTACGACTAACACTACTTGGAAAGCAGATAAAATCCATATAATGGATAAAAAAGTTATCGTAAAAAGCGGTGTAACTTTAACAATTGAGCCAGGAACTATTATTAAAGGAAAACAAGGAGATGAACTAAATGCTTCTGCATTAGTAGTAGAAAAAGGTGGTAAATTAATGGCTATAGGAACTGCTGTTAAACCAATTATTTTTACTTCTGTGTTAGATAATATTGAGACAGGACAAAAAACAGGAACTAACTTAGATGAGACAGATATTCAAAAATGGGGTGGTCTTATCCTTTTAGGAAATGGAAAAGTATCAGATAAAGTTGGTGATGCCGAAGGTCATATAGAAGGTATTCCAGCCGACCAAGACTATGGTACTTATGGAGGAAATGATAATTCTGATAATTCTGGTCATTTAGAATATGTTTCCATACGTCACGGTGGAGTTAGTATTGGTGATGGAAACGAAATTAATGGATTAACACTTGGTGGTGTTGGATCAGGAACTGTTATAGATCATATTGAAATTTTGGCAAACTTAGATGATGGTATCGAATGTTTTGGTGGAGCTGTAACAATAAATCATGCCTTAGTAGCTTACCAACAAGATGATGCTTTTGATATCGACCAAAATTTTGCTGGAACGTTTAAAAATTCTGCTGTTGTGTATAACAATACAGGTGATGAGTTTTTAGAAATTGATGGTCCAGAAAACAGCACCAACACAAATGGTTTATTTACTATTACAAATTGTAAATTTATTTCTAAATCTAACGATGGAACTATAGATATGAAATCTAAAGCACAAGGTACTATTAAAGATAACGTTTTTGAAGGGCTTACAAAATTTAAAGTTAGTGCTAAATTAGATACAGATTGTACTACAGAATTAACTGATGCTTACACACATTTTATCAGTGGCTCTTTAAAAGTACAAAATAATAAAACAGACGCTACTTTAGAAGTTTACACTAAATCTGAGGATACTAATGGTACTGACTGTACACTTCCTGTAAGTTTGCAAACTTCCGCAGCAGGGATCTTTAACACTGCTGGAAATTCTATTACTGACAATCCAACCACAGTTGATATTGATACAGAATTTAGTTGGACATGGACTGTAATAAACAATAAACAATAAAAAAATATTATTTGGTTAATCTTTTCAAAGTTCTTCATTTTTTTGAAGGACTTTGTATCATACACACACTATAGAATGAAACTACAAATTTTATCATTTTTTGCTTTCTTATTTTTAACCAATGCTTTTGCTACTGGAATTGTAAGAGGTACTGTTACCGATGGAACTAACAATGAGCCTGTTGCTAATACTAACGTTATTATAGTAGGAACTACTATTGGTACCACAACTGATTTTGATGGTAACTTTTCTTTAAAATTAAATGAAGGAACGTATAGTATTCAATTTTCATCGCTAGGTTATGCTGCTCAAATAA
>WFMU01000215.1 GCA_015488935.1 Flavobacteriaceae bacterium
ATTATTATATAACCACAAAAGGCACAAAAGAGCATAAAAGAGTTTTAAATCAGATTCACTTATATGTCCTTTTATTCTTTTATGGTAAAAAACTAAATATTATTATATAACCACAAAAGGCACAAAAGAGCATAAAAGAGTTTTAAATCAGATTCACTTATATGTCCTTTTATTCTTTTATGGTAAAAATAGTAAAAACCCATAATCAACCAACATTTATCAATTAAAAAGCGACACTTATCAATTACATTACTAAAAAATAATTCCTTCATGTAAATTTATACAAAAATATAAATCATGGGAATCATAAATCAATTTAGAGCAGTAATTCAATGGGAAGATCCAAGACCAAACGAATTATTTTTAAAATTTACCGATAAAGGAGACGAAATAAAAAACGCATCAAAACTTATTTTACAAGAAGGTCAAGGTTGTATTTTAACCTACGAAGGAAAAGTTGTAGAGGTTTTTAATGAAGCAGGAATGTACGATTTAAAATCGGATAATAAACCTTTTTTAACTTCCATAAGAAAGTTTTTAAAACTACAAGATGGTTCAGAACATGTTTTGGGAATTTGGTTTTACCGTAAAGCAGATATCCTAAATATGCGTTGGGGAACTCGTGTACCAATAGCATATACAGACCCAACATATACCTTTCCAATACTACTATCGGCATTTGGAAATTACAGTATAAAAATAACAAAACCACAAAACTTTTTTGAAAACGTTGTTGCTGGTAAAGAATATTTTGGACACACAGAACTAAAAGAAATATTTTTATCAAGAATTACGCAACCAATAACAGATTATTTAGCCAATGCAAAATTCTCTTATGTTGATATTGATAGTAACTTGAATAATATTGCTACAGAAGTACGTTCAAAAACCGAAACTATTTTTAACGATTTAGGTTTTAAAGTATTAGATTATCGTATAGAAGGAACACAATTTGATAAAGAAACCTTAGACAGAATAGCAAAAATTTCCGATGTACAAGCCGAAGTATTAGCAGCAAAAATAGCAGGAATAAATTATACAGAACATCAACAATTACAAGCAATGCGAGATGCTGCAAACAACCAAGCAGGAGGTGCTGGTATTTTAATGGGAATGCAAACAGGAATGCAAACAGGAAATATCATGCAACAAAATCAACAACAAACAATACCACAGCAGACCGAAGGTCCAATGGAAAAACTAAAAAAATTAAAAGAAATGTTTACAATGGAACTCATTACAGAAGAAGAATTTAAAGCAAAGAAAAAAGAAATTTTAGATAATATGTAAAAAGAAAAAACTTATTTTTACAAACAGAATAAAATAAAAATATGGAAAATGTAATACCAAAATATGTAAGACCAATTGCAAAAATTGATGAACCAGTAAACAAAGTATCCTTTTGGGATGAAGCAATAGATGCCTATGATGATAAAAAATTTAAAGAAACGGTCATTGCAGTAATCAACTATATAAATCCAAATTTATTAGAAGGAAAAAATACCGATGGCGATATAGAAATAGTACAAATGCAAGGCTCGGCAGAAATACAAGTAAAGATTACCGATAAAAAATTTAGTGTAAAAGCACCATTTTTAAGAATTACCAACAAAACCAATAAAGTAGCTCTATTAAGAAAAGTAGCAGAAGTAAACTTTAGTCCATTAAGATTAGCACAAATCCATCAACATAAAGACGAGTTATATTTTGAGTACGAAATGCCAATAGAATTATCACAACCAAACAAAGTGTATGATATACTTAGAAATGTAGCAGTGTATGCAGATGATTATGATGATATGTTTATTAGTAAATACCAAGCAGCATTTTATAAAAAACCAGAATATAAAGACCTAACAGCAACCGAAAAAGAGCAAGTATGGCAACAAATAACAGCAATTTTTGAAGATTATACCAACTATACACAATTTTTTAAAGACAAACGTTGGGATGATTTTATTTGGGATATGCTAGTAATATCCATGCTAAAAATATCTAATATGCCTTATGTACACGGAAAATTACGTTCCGATTTAATAGAATATATAGGCAATTTGTTTAATAGCGATTTAGATTTTAACTTTAGAGTGGACAAAGGAGTTAACTACATGAAAAAGTTAATAGCAAAATCAAAAGAAGAAATAATGAATGATGTATATCATGCAAATCACTTTATATCACTAAGATGGCGAAGCTCACAACAAGCCATTACAGACAGACTTAAATATAATTTAGAACAAGTTCAAAAATACGATAAAGACCAAAGTAATTTTAATGTATCGTATTATTTACAATTTGTGTTTCTAAAATTAATATACGATTATAATTTAGAAGACACCTACAAAAATGCAATATACGATGTGTTAGAAGAAGTCTCTGGATTAGAACCAAACCAAGCAGCACCAAAACTAATAAAAGTATTTTATGCAATGCAAGATGGCTCTATAAACAATAGAGAAACAAAGAAAGAGAAAAAAGGATTTTTTTCAAAATTATTTAATTAAAATCGATATGAAAAATACAAAAAACTCCATATACAAAATAATAACTGCAGAAGGAACAGGTACTGGATTTAAAGTAGCAAATCACGACTTTTTAATCACCAATTACCATGTTATTAAAGGAAGTAAAACCGTAGCAGTAGAAGACCATAAAAAAAATAGATATTTGGCGCAAGTAGCCATGGTAAATCCAGAAGTAGATTTAGCCTTTTTAAATGTAGATGATTTAAAAGAAATAAAAGGAACAATTAAATTAGACGAAAACAATCCGGTTTCTAACATGCAAAAAGTATTTATAAATGGATTTCCATTTGGAATGCCATTTACAGTAACCGAAGGAATAGTATCATCGCCAAACCAACCAATGCATGGAAGGAACTACGTACAAACAGATGCAGCAGTAAACCCAGGAAATTCTGGAGGACCAATGTTAAACGAAGAAGGAGTTTTGGTAGGAGTAACCACCTCTAAATTTACCGAAGCAGACAATGTAGGATTTGGAATAAAACATACCGATGTTATCAAACAAATAAACGATTATAAATTTACCGATGTAAAATACCGTGTAAAATGTAATTCGTGTGATAGTTTTACTGTAGAAGAAAGTGAATTTTGTTCCAATTGTGGAAATAATATCAATATATCTGTATTTGAGGAATTTGAAAAATCACATTTTGCCAATTTTACCGAAGAAGCATTAACAGAATTGGGTGTAAACCCTGTATTATGTAGAGCAGGAAGAGATTTTTGGGAATTTCATCAAGGCTCGGCACAAATTCGAATTTTTGTAGTAAACAACAACTATTTGTTTGCAACCTCGCCATTAAACAACCTACCAAAAGACAATTTAGAAGCACTGCTAACCTACTTAAATTCAAACCAAGTACCACCATACCAATTAGGAGTGTATGACAATAAAATATTTATATCCTATCGAACACATTTATCAGATATTTACTCTAGTCGGAAAGATGAAATAAAAAAAGCAATCATAAATCTAGCATTAAAAGCAGATGAATTAGACGATTATTTTCATACAAAATTTGGATGTGAAATGGCCATGGAAAGCAAAACAGAAAATACAAATTTAGTAGAAACAGTACAACAAGCAGCGGTAGAAAAAGAAGAAACTGTAGCAACTACAACCAATAATATTGTAGAAACACCAATGGAAAAATTAAAAAAACTAAAACAGCTTTTTGAAATGGAATTAATTACAGAAAATGATTATAATGAAAAGAAAAAAGCAATTTTAGAAACTATATAGAAAAAATTATCTCAAACTGGGACTTTTTATAGAATACTAAATTACAATAACTATGGAAGAAGAATTTAAAGTAACCAACGATATATTAGCTTCATCTGGAAAGCGATTTGCAAATTTTTTAATTGATAGAACACTCTTTACAGGTATATTTTTTGTTTTTGGTGTGCTAATTGCATTTTATGCAGAGCTTACTGGAGACTACGAAACTCTTGATTATGTAAAGCGTTTTGAAAATATAAATCGATTTTTAGATATGTTGATTACAGGACTCCTTTTTGCAATTTTGTATTCTATATTCGAATTTAAAACACAAAGAACCATAGGTAAGTACATTACCAAAACCAAAGTAGTACTAGAAAATGGTGAAAAGCCAGATTTAAATACCATCATTACAAGGTCGTTGTGTAGAATAATACCATTCGATGCATTATCGTATTTAGGAAATCCAAGTAGAGGTTGGCACGATACAATATCGAATACGTATGTTGTTGATATAGATAAATTTGAAAATAAAAAAAATACCATAGAAGATTTTAAAAATTTAGGAAGACTAGAAGACGAAGTTGTTTTTTAGCCAACAAAAAAAAACCAACAAAAAACACCCTGCAAATTTTTTGTAAGGTGTTTTTAGTTAATAAATATATTTGTAAAAATATTATTGACATGAACAATAAGGCACTAATACGTATCCTGCAGGTGCAGGAACAGGTATAGGTCTCCATCCTTCAAATGGACACCCTAAACTACACCATGGTAATGGAGGTGTTGGGTAAGATGTTACATCTAACTCACCATTTTGTATATGTATTGATATATCTACATATTTTACACGACCATCCGAAGAGATTTTATAATCTCCAGGAAACACATAAATATTTGTTTCTTTATTAAGATTATATTTTCTTATAAAAGCTTGATTAACTTCTCTTTCTATAGGACTAAAATCAAGGATACTATAATGTGTATTAAAATGATCTGCTAAAGCCTCAAAATCATGACTTTCTATTCCTAAAGCCTCCAATTCTCTTGGTCTTATTTGTGGATATTCAGATAAAAATGTCATTCTTATTTTATCACGACGAATCAATTCTACAGAAACATTAACTCCAGAACCTCCAAACATCGGAATAGCATAACATTTTCCAGGAACAACACAACCAACTTCTCTAGGAATATATTCTGCGAGTTCAACTCCTGCTCCAAAAGCCCCTCCATGACCATTAATTTCCGTAAAAATAGGTTCTGGGTTATTATTTCGTTTAATTGAACTATCGTTTGTAGTATCGTTGTATTCTACATTATCATCGGAACACGCATAAAAAGTAAAAATAAGTATTCCAACCATTAATAATAAATTTTTTTTCATAATAAATAAAATTTAAGTTTACCTACTCTATTCGTATTGGTTTTTCGGTTACCACCATTATTTAGTGGCAATATCAGTAAGGTTTTAAGTTTTTACAAGAGCAAGTTTATAAGAGTTTATTAGTCAATTGCTATTCGTAATATATTAGTTTATATTCGCAAAATAAAACCATTTTAGTTGAAAGCCCTTTCTTTTAGTTATTAGAACTTGAATAATTTATTGAAATATAAATTCTGTTTAAAACTAGAAAAGTTGCATAAAAAACTTTGTAGGAAATGATTTTGAAAAAGCAAAATGTTATCCCGAAGACAAATAAATTTTACTATAATTTAAAGAAAAAGGAGCACATTATGAAGTATTTACAACATAAAATAATTATATTTGAAGACTAACTAAAATTATTAAAATTATGTTTGTAGGTCATTACGCGGCTGCATTTGCCCTTAAAGGAAAAGAAAAAGGAACATCGCTAGGTATGCTTTTTATTGCCACACAATTTGTAGATATCTTGTTTTTTCCATTAGTATTAGCAGGAATTGAAAATCTAAAATTTGTAAAGAATTTTACCGCAGTAAACGATTTTAATATGGACTATTATCCGTTTACACACGGATTATTAGGTACCATAGTTTGGAGTATTTTGTTTTATCTAATCTACCTATTTGTTATTGCAAAAAACAAAATAAACAAAAAAAGTATTGCGCTAATCATGGCACTAGGTGTATTATCGCATTGGTTTGCCGATTTAATAGTACATACACCAGATTTACCATTAGTAAATGGCGATCCAAAATTTGGATTTGGACTTTGGAATAACAAATTACTAACCTACGGTGTAGAAGCATTAGTACTTATTTTAGGATTGGTATATTATCTAAAAAAAACAGAAGCAATAAACAAGATTGGAAATTATATAGCCATAATCTTTGTAGTGTTTTTACTAGCTATAAACTATTTAAATTTATTTGTATTACCAGCAAATGACGATATAAAATCATTAACCATATCTGCCTTAGTATTCTACTTTTTATTTGCATTGATGGCACGTTTTGTAGATAAAAAGAGAGCGTAAAAGTTATAATTTGTCTTTTACTGTTTTTTATTTCAAATTCAAGTTATTTAATACCAAACATCAATTTTTTAATAAAAGGCGAAATTAATACAGCAAATAAACCAACAGATAAAGTAACCAAGCCAATACCTGTAAAAACAGAAACATAAGAATATAATTGTACATGTGCAGCATCTAACGAACGAACTGCATTGTAATCTAAACCAGTAATTTTAGGAACAATAGAAGCAAAAACACCTTGTGTAAAAACACTTTCTTCACCAGAAACAACACTAGTCAGTTTCGCAATTTTACCAGCAAAAAAATGTCCGTAAAAAGAAGATAAAAACCAAAGACCCATTAAAAACGACACAAACTTCTTAGGCGATAATTCTGTTACCTTAGAAAGACCAATAGGAGAAAAAAACATTTCACCCAAAGTATAAATAAAAACACCAAAAACTAAAAATAACATCGAAACTTTAGCATTAGCATCCATAAAATTACCAGAAGAACCAAAAATTAAAAAGCCAACACCAACCAAGACCAAACCAAGACCAATTTTAATAGGAGAATTAGGATTTTTATTAATTTTAGATAAATACGCCCACAACCAAGTAAAAGGCAAAGCAAGCAAAACAATAAAAGCAGAATTTAAACTATTGGATTGTGAAGCATTTAAAAATTTAAGATTTACATTACGCTTTGCAAATAAAGTTAATGAAGAACCAGCCTGTTCAAAAACTGCCCAAAAAAGACAACCTAAAAGAGTAAAGTAAACCAAAACAAGCAATCGTCCTTTATCTGCTTTAGAAGATTGTAAGTAAATATAAACCAAAACTGCCAAAGTACCAAAACTAACCAACCAAACAATATATTGTTCAAACTCATTAAATTTTACAATTAATGCAAAAAGAGGAACAGCAAGTAAAGCACCAATAATAACAAGAATATTAGATTTTAGTCCAACAATTTTTTTATTGTATATAGCTGTATTGGTTACACCACCTTTATCGCCAAAAACACCATTTTTAATACCACTTCTAAAAAACCAAAGACCAACAAGCATCCCAATTCCAGCCAAACCAAAACCATAATGCCAACCATAAGTAATACCAAGCCAACCACATAAAATAGGAGAAAGCCAACCACCAATATTAATTCCCATATAAAAAATGGTAAAACCAGAATCACGTCTATCATCACCTTCTTCGTAGAGTTTTCCAACAAAAGAAGAAATGTTTGGCTTAAAAAAACCATTACCAACAATTAGTAAAGCCAAAGCAGCATAAAAAGCAATAGGCGTATCAATAGCTAAAATAAAATGACCCAAAGCCATTAAAATACCACCGAGCTGAATGGATTTTTTAAAACCTAAAAACTTATCAGCAATAAAACCACCAATTAGTGGTGTAACATATACTAAAGAACCATAAGCAGCATAAATACCAAACGAAATATCATCGCTATACAACAAATGTTGTGTCATGTATAAAATAAGTAAAGCGCGCATTCCGTAAAACGAAAAACGTTCCCATAATTCGGCAAAAAATAGGTAAAATAAACCTTTAGGATGACCGAGTAATTGTTGTTGTGAAGCTTGATTTTGCATTAGATTTAGAATTTAAAATAATTAGAACCGCAATAACCAACACAATAACGTTTATAAAAAATAATGTCATAAACTGTTACTAAAAATTTGTATTTGTGACTAATTGTTATTTATAAAATAAAGCTTAAAAAAAACTAATTTTTAAACACCTAAAAGTATCCACCTATTAACTGAAAAATCTAGTATATTTGTACAAATAAATAAGATGAATACAGTAATAGATTTTTTTTTAGAACCATATAGAACAGCACCAATACTAAATATTATTTTAGAATTGATTGCTGCAACCTTAGGAATAGCAAGTGTTTTATATGCCAAAAAAGAAAACGTATTGGTATTTCCAACAGGAATAATAAGCACAGGAATATACATTTACTTATTATCGCAATGGAATTTATATGGCGATTTAATCATCAATATTTATTACACCATAATGAGTATCTTTGGATGGTATATGTGGAGTAAAATAATAGATTCAGCAAAAAAAGAACACATACCAATTACCAGAACCACAAATAAAGAAAAAGGAATTGCAGCAGTAATATTTGTAGCAGCATCGTTCTTTGTTATTTTTATTTACAGACATTACAATGTGATGCCAAACAACTTAAACTTTACAGAAAGTGTATCGTATGCAGTACGTAATTTAACTTCGGGAAGCTTAGAAAAATTTAGAATGGCAGTCCCATTTTTAGATACATTTACAACAGCAGCAGCATTTGTGGCCATGTGGTTAATGGCAATAAAAAAGATAGAAAACTGGACTTTTTGGATGGTAACAAATATCGTTTCCATACCCTTATATTTTGTAAAAGGATATGGATTTACAGGAATCCAATACACCGTATTTTTAGTATTAGCAATTTTAGGATATCAACAATGGAAAAAAATCTTAGACAAGAAAAAGCAAACATCGTAAAAGTAGTCTTGTTTGGACCAGAATCTACCGGAAAAACAACACTATCTACACAATTAGCCAGACATTACCATACTGTTTGGGCTCCAGAATTTGCACGTGAATATTTACAAGATAAATGGAATAATTATCGTAAAACTTGTGAAAATTCAGACTTAATTCCTATTGCAATAGGACAAATGAAACTCGAAAATGATTTGGCGAAAAAAGCAGATAGCGTTTTAATTTGTGATACCGATTTATTAGAAACCAAAGTCTATTCGCAAGAGTATTATGGCGGATTTGTAGATAAACGATTAGATGAAGCTGCCAAAGCAAACCAATACGATTTGTACTTACTTACCTACATAGACACACCGTGGGAAGCAGACGATTTACGCGATAGACCAGAAATGCGATTAGAAATGTTTAATGCCTTTGAAAAAGCATTAAAAGATCACAATTGTAATTATATTTTACTAAAAGGTGATAAAGAAACACGACTTAAAAAAGCGATAAAAGCAATAGATAAAATATTAGAAGGCAAAGAAGATTTACATAATTTCTCCGATAATTTAGAAGATATTGACATGCATTTTATGCATCAAAATAATCCAGATATGTTTTAATTACAATCGATATAAAACACCAACCATAAATCTAGGCATTAGCTGAGGTTGTTTTATAGCATCATTAGCATCTTTAAAAGTAAAAGGTACATTGTTATTTTGATTGTCATTTCGCGGATTAATATTTTCGTCATTTGGACTATAACTAGTATCGTGACCACTAATTTTAGAATTTAAAAAATAATCTAAACCAGTAGCAAAAGACAAATCGAGAGTTTTACTCATTTTAAAAAAGGTTTCAAAACCAAGACCAATTCCCCATTGTTTGGATTTAATATCAAAAGTTTCATTACCTCCAATAAAGTTAAAATTGGCATCAAAGCTAGAATATCTAGGACCAAAAATAATGTACGAATTGTTAAGATTAAAAAGCTTGGAAGGTGTCATATAATCTACTCTAAAATCAAAAGAACGTCCCTTTTTTTTCAAAACACCATTGGTGGCATTATTAATAAATATTCTACGTGCATCGTCTCCGTTACCAGGATTTAACCAATTCATTCCAATACCAAATCTAAAATTACCAGGTAAACCTTGTGCAATCTGATGTACAGAAAAACTTCCTAAAACACCAAAACCTCTATTATAACCAGTTTGAATGGTTATGGAATTTTTAGCGTTGGATTTTGTTTGGCTAATTCCAGAAATAGAAAAAAAACTGAAAAACAGATATATGCTAAGTAAAGATACTTTCATGATAATAAAGTTTAGGTTAGAGAAAATCTAACGATATATAATTGCATTTAGTATAAAGAATAAAAAATTATTTTAAAAACGACTATATTTGTAATATATGGAAACAAAATATCGCTTTACTTCAGAACGATTAGGATTTAGAAATTGGCAAGAATCCGATAAAATACCATTTGCAAAAATGAGTGCAGATAAAGACGTAATGGAATTCTTTCCTGCAACTAGAAACAAACAAGAAAGCGATGCATTGGTAGATAGATTAAGCAATCATTACCAAGAATTTGGCTATACATTTTTTGCTGTGGACGAACTAAAAACAAAGCAATTTATTGGTTTTATAGGAATTTTAAACACCAGTTTTGAAGCCTATTTTACACCATGT
The DNA here is from genome assembly GCA_015488935.1 of Flavobacteriaceae bacterium. Classification (GTDB taxonomy): domain Bacteria; phylum Bacteroidota; class Bacteroidia; order Flavobacteriales; family Flavobacteriaceae; genus S010-17. The sequence continues at coordinate 10,397 of WFMU01000215.1, forward strand.
GTAGAAATTGGTTGGCGTTTACAAAAAGAAAGCTGGAACAAAGGATTTGCCACAGAAGGTGCAAAACGATGTTTAAAATATGGATTTGAAATACTAGATTTTAAAGAAATATATGCCATAACACCTCCAAAAAATAAAAAATCTGAAAATGTAATGCTAAAAATTGGTATGGAAAAACAAGGTACTTTTGAACATCCAAAAATTGAAGATGGACATTGGCTAAAAACAGAAATGTTGTATAAAATTGAAAAGTAGAAACAAGAAACAAGAAACAAGAAGCAAGAAGCAAGAAACAATGAAGAATTAATAAAAAACGGTCAACACTAATCAGGGAAGTTTAAGCTGTTTAGAATAAACAAACCTATTTAGCTTAAAAAAGATGAAAAATAAAAAATCAAACTTATGGTTATACTTTGTATTAATTATATTATTTAGCATATCTTCTTGTAAATCTAAAGGATATTTACCTGATTCAGAATATATTCCTTATAATAAAACAGATTATAATGGTTTTTATGAAATTGGAGAAAATGGAAAAAAGTTTAAATTGTTAAACGATAGCACAATAACTTTTTCAGTTATTAAAGATAAATCCATAGCAATAAATCGTATAAAAAAAGCAGCAGTAATATTTAATTCATATAATGATTTACCTGCAATTTCTATCGAATTAGATGAAAAAGGAACAAAAC
>WFMU01000216.1 GCA_015488935.1 Flavobacteriaceae bacterium
TCTCATAACGGAACTTCTGGAAACCCCAAACCTTTGTATTGGTTAGAAAACGATGGAAATGCCAATTTTACAGAGCATACAATTGCAACATATGCATACGATACCTCTATTAGTGTTGCCGATATAAACGCTGATAATACAAAAGATATTATAACTACGTATCAAAGTGGTGGTGTACAATATATTAGAATTTATAGTAATGATGGAAATCAAAATTTTACAACACAAACTTTTGTTAATAATGATGGAACATCAAAATTACGTCTTGCTGATGTAGATAATGATAATGATTTTGATATTATTACTACCACCTATTACGGACAAAATTTAATTTTATACAAAAATAATGGTAATGGAATATTTTCTTCCGAAGCAATTCCAACTACTAATTTAAGTGATATTAGCGATATAAATGTATCCGATTTAGATAGTGATGGAGATGTGGATATTCTATTTACTTCTTTTAATGATGATACAGTTGCTTGGATAGAAAACACAAATGGATTAGGGAATTTTGGTAATCAAACTATATTAAACTCAAATGCTAATGGCGCTAATTGTGTCATAGCATACGATTATAATAATGATGGCTTTGTAGATGTTTTATCCTCATCTAAAAAAGATGACAAAATTTCGTGGTATAAAAATAATTCAAATATAGATTTTGATAGTGAAAATATTTTAACGTCTAGTATCAATAAAGTAAGATCTATTGCAGCAGATGTAGATAACGATGGTGATAATGATGTAATATCCTATTCTCTTACAGATAAAAAAATCGCTTGGTATAAAAATAAAGATGGTCTTGGTGATTTTGACAATCAAAAATTAATTTATTCTGATGTTTCAGGATCTGTTCATTCAATTGCTGCTAAAGATTTAGATAATGATGGTGATATAGACCTTGTTATCGGTGAAGATGGTCCAAGTTTTGGAAGTATTTTAGGATGGGTTGAAAATTTAGACGGTCAAGGAAATTTTGGAGAATTGCAAATACTGGATTCAGATACATCAGGTGTTAAATCGGTTTTGATTGAAGACTTAGATAACGATGGTGATAATGATGTAATTTTTTCGCAATGGGATTCTAATATCTTTTGGGTTAGAAATAACGGAGATGGCACTTTTTCATCTACAATTTCTATTGATACAGGTTTTTATTCAACAGTCCACTATATTGAAATAAAAGATATGGATAATGATGGTAATAAAGATATTATTGCATCTACAATGGAAGCCATTAAATGGTTTAAAAATGATGGAAACGAAAATTTTACTTTAGGAGATGATATAATGAATTTTTCAAATGGAGCTGAACTAATACCTTTAAATGTAGTTGATATAGATGGCGATAATGATTATGATGTAATTACAGCTAAAAGAATATCTACTGTAGGTATGTTTAAAATTATATGGTTTGAAAATTTAGATGGTTTAGGTAGTTTTAATGGTGGATCTCACGAAATCGCAACCGATGTCCATCAAATTACAAATGTAGTTGCAGGAGATATAGATAATGATGGTGATTTTGATGTAGTGTCAGGTTCAGATAGCAAAGTTGCTTGGTATGAAAACACAAATAATGATGGTGTTTTTGGTTCTGAAAATATAATTCATACAAATGCAACATTTTATAATTTTTTAAGCCTTAGTGATATTAATGGAGATGGAAAGCAAGATATAATAAATTCTACATCAGAAGTTGTTGATTCTTTTGATGATGATAAAATCTTATGGTTTGAAAATTTAGGCTTTTTAACCAATAAAATAAGTGGTTTAGTAAATCTGGATGTTGATAATAATGGTTGTGATTCTTCCAATACATTGCCAATTTCAGATTTGTTAGTAACTACGCAATCAGGAACCGAAACTTTGTCAACCTTTACATTGTCTAATGGTTACTATCAATTATTTCCTGAATTAGGTAATTATTCAACAACGATAACTTCAAATTTACCAAATTATTATACTGCAAATCCTGCATCATATATGCATAATTTTACAGATGTTGGCAATACAGAAACAGCTAATTTTTGTCTGCAACCTAATCAAACTGTAAACGATTTAAACATAAGTATTATTCCGTTAAATGTTGCAAGACCAGGTTTCGATGTAAGTTATCAAATAGTTTATAAAAATGTTGGTACAACGCAATTAAGTGGTAATATTAATTTAGAATATGACAATACAAAGCTAACATTTTTAACTGCAAACGAAGCAATATCTTCCCAAACAGCAAATAGTTTAGTATTTAACTATTCCAATTTAAATCCATTTGAAACAAAAACTATTATGTTAGATTTTAATATTTTAGCTCCTCCAGTGGTTAATATTGGTGATGTGTTAGATTTTACAGCAACAATAAATCCAATACCAGATGATGAAACACCAGAAGATAATGTATATGAGTTACATCAAACAGCTGTAGGTTCGTATGACCCAAATGATATTTCAGTAGCAGAAGGAGAGCAAATTTTATTAGCAGATGCAGATAAATACTTACATTATATCATCCGTTTCCAAAATACAGGAACAGCGCATGCTGTAAAAGTTAGCGTGCATAATATTTTAGATGATAAGTTAGATTGGACTACTTTACAGTTAGAAAGTACAAGTCATGATAGTACGGTAGAAATTAAAAATGGAAGTGAAATAGACTTTATTTTTAATGCTATTTATTTACCAGATAGTACCACAGATGAACCTAATTCACATGGATATATAGCTTACAAAATAAAACCAAAAGATAATGTTTCTATTGGAGATATCTTTGTAAACAATGCGGCTATTTATTTTGATTATAACTTAGCAATAAATACAAATACAGTTACAACAGAAA
>WFMU01000217.1 GCA_015488935.1 Flavobacteriaceae bacterium
AGAAAATCACCAAAATATTGTTGTTTTTGCCGATAACTTTAAATCCAAAAAGAAACGAAAAACACCAAAAAAAGATTTTGTACTAACAGCAAATCGCATTAATTTATCAGATACCAACTTTTTTTATTTTAACGAAAACAAACAAGAAGAACCTATTGTATTTTATAAAAATATAAAAGGAATTCTTAACGATTTTAAAGTAGAAGGCTCTAATATTTATGCTAAAGTAAGCAAAACGAGTTTTGTAGATAATTATGGTATCAAAGTTTCCGAACTTAAAACCGATTTTACCTATACAAACACACAGATGCTCTTTAATAACACACTATTAACTACGGCAAGTTCTAAAGTAGAAACCAATATGGTGTTTGACTACGAAAAAGGAGATTTAAGCGATTTTAACAATAAAGTACAAATAACCGCAGATGTAGCTAAAGCCGAAATTTCTTTAAACGATTTTAATCTAAAAAAACTACGATTAAAATCAAAACAAAATTCTAGTATCAACGGAAATTTACACTTTAAAAATGCTGTAAACAGAGAAAATGGCTTTTCCTTAAATGCAAATTTATCCAATTTAACCTCCGATTACAAACAACTAAAAAATTTATTACCAAATCTTTTAGGAAAAACATTACCATCTTCGTTTGCTATGTTAGGTCGATTTACCCTAAAAGGAAATACCTACATTACTACCGAAAATATTGATGCACAATTAGAAATAAATTCCGATTTAGGAAAAAGTATTTCCGACTTAAAACTAACCAATATAGATGATATCGATAATGCCAAATACAAAGGAAAAATTGAATTGGTAGATTTTGATTTAGGACGAATAATGAAAGATAGCCTTGTAGGTCATTTATCATTAATAGCAGATGTAGATGGTAGAGGATTTACTAAAAAAAGCTTGAATACTTCGCTAATTGGACATGTAACCAAACACCAATACAAAGGTTATACATACAATAATATTGATATTAATGGAGTTTTTAAAAACCAACATTTTAATGGCGATATGGTTACAAATGACAAAAACATTAAGATGACTTTTAAAGGCTTGGCAGATTTATCCAATACCGTAAACTCCTTTAAATTTAAAGCCAATGTAGCTTATGCAAATTTTAATAAACTAAACCTTTTTAAACGAGATAGTATCTCTGTTTTAAGAGGTAAAATTGATATTGATTTAAAAGGAAATTCTATAGACAATATTATTGGAAATATAAATTTTAAAGATGCCTCATACACCAACCAAAATGATTTTTATAAATTTAAAAATTTTGATATTACCTCCTCTTTTAAAGATAGTGTTAGAACGCTAACCGTTAACTCTAAAGACATTATTAGTGGTAAAATAAAAGGAAAATTTAAATTTGCTCAATTACCAAAACTAGCAAAAAATTCTTTGGGAAGTATCTATGCACATTATCGCCCAGACAGTGTAAGTACAGGACAATTTTTAAACTTTAATTTTAAGATTTACGATAAGATTATTGGGGTCTTTTTTCCAGAAGTTTCCTTAGGAAAAAATACCTCCATTAGAGGTAAAATAGATTCCGATAAGGAAAAATTTGAACTTACATTTAAATCTCCAAAAGTAAAAGCTTATGACAATCTTGTGGAAAAAATACGATTGCAAATAGACAATAAAAATCCACTGTACAATACCATTTTAAGTGTAAAAAAAATAAATAGCAAACACTACAATGTAGCAGACCTAAACTTGGTAAATGTAACCATAAAAGACACCTTGTTTTTAAGAACAGATTTTGTTGGAGGAAAAGATTTAAAAGAAAAGTACAACCTGAGTTTGTACCATACCATAAACGCATTTAACCAATCGGTAATCGGTTTTAAAAAATCGGATATCGATTTTAAAAATCAAAAATGGCTAGTAAATCCAAAAAACGACAAAGACAGTAAAGTTGTTTTTGACTCTAATTTTAGTAATTTTAGCTTTAAAAAATTAAGTTTCTTATCTGGAAATCAAGAACTGACATTTAATGGTTTTATTAAAGATAAAAAAAATAAAGATTTACATCTCAATTTTAAAAACATCTATCTAGATAAAATAACTCCTAAAATTGATAGTATAAAATTAGAAGGTATTGTAAACGGTAAAATTGACTACAATCAAAACAACGGAAAAGTACTTCCTAAAATTAATATAAAAGTAACCGATTTTATTGTAAATAGATTAAAACAAGGCGATTTAAGTCTAAATGCACAAGGCGATGAAACTTTAAAAAAATACCATTTCAACACAACTTTAATACATAAAAGTCACGAAAAATTAAGCGCAAATGGTATGGTAAATCTAAACCCAAAAAAACCAACCATAAATGCAACACTACATCTTGCAAATTTAGATTTAAAAGCATTAAGTCCACTAGGAGGAGATGCAATAACCAATATTAGAGGCTTTGTAAGTGGTACTTCTAAATTAACAGGATTGCTGCGAAATCCAGATATGACAGGTGATTTATATGTAAATAATGCAGGTTTATCCTTTCCGTATTTAAATACCGACTATACTGTAAAAGGATTGCAAAAAGTAAGCCTTCACAACCAAACTTTTGATGTAAATGAAACCACTTTGGTAGATACTGCAAAGCAAACCGAAGCATTACTTACTGGTAGTATTACACATACCAACTTTAAAAAATGGTTTTTAGATTTAAAAATAAAAACAGAAAATTTCCTCGTATTAAATACAAAAGAAGACGAAGAAACACCATATTATGGAACAGGTCTAATGCTTGGCGAAGGTACCATTATAGGTCCAACAGATGGTTTGGTAATTGATGTAATGGCAACAACAAATCCAGGAACAGAATTTATTGTTCCGCTTAGTGATATAAGTACCATAGAAGAAAATAAACTAATTCACTTTATTACAAACGAAAAGAAAAACGAAGGTACTGGAAGACCAGACGATATTATTTTTAAGAAAAAGGGACTAACTCTTATACTAGATTTAACCGTTACTCCGAATGCACTTACCCAAATAGTAATCGATAAAGCAACAGGAAGTGTACTTAGAGGTCGTGGTGATGCCTATTTAGATATTGAAATAAATACCAATGGTAAATTTGAAATGAATGGGTCGTACGTAGTAGATAGTGGTGTTTATGAATTAAAAAATATTGTAAATAAAACATTTAAAGTAAAACAAGGTGGTAAAATAATTTGGAGTGGAAGTCCTTTTGATGCCTATCTAGATCTTGTAGCTATTAATAAGGTAAAAGCAAATCCTTCTATATTACTAGAAAATGTACAAAGTACTAGAGATATTGATGTTGATTTAGTTACCAATATTACAGGAAATTTATACGAACCTCAAATGAAGTTTGATATAAAATTACCGAAAGCTAGTTCTATTGTACAATCAGAATTGGCTTATAAAATTAACGATGAAAATAAAAAAATGACTCAATTTTTCTCTTTGCTTAGTATGGGTACGTTTGCAAATGTTGAGGAATTTGATTTTGCAACTAGCGGAAACTCTTTTATTTATGGTACCATTTCTGAAAGAATATCTAGTGCTATATCTAATTTATTACGTAATGATGATGATTTAATTCAGGTAGGTGTTAATTTAGATATTGGAGATGCAAACAAATTAGATAATCTACGTACCGATGATCAAGTAGATATTACATTTAAAACAAATATTTATAAAAAAATAATTGTAAATGGTGTTGTTGGTGTGCCAATAGGCTCTAATACGCAATCGAATATTGTTGGTGAAATAGAAGTTGAATTACCATTAAATAAATCCGAAAATTTTAGAGCAAAAGCATACAATAGAAAAAACGAAGTCCAATTTGATGTACTAGATACCGAAGGTTATACACAAGGAATTGGTTTGTCTTATGAATTTAGTTGGGATACTGCTTCGGAATTTTTAGAGAAAATTGGGTTGAAAAAATCTAAAAAAAAGAAAGAAAAAAAACGCCTTAAAAAAGAAGCACTCAGAAGAAAAAAAGACAGTATTTTAAAAAAACAAACAAAGTAATAATGCCAATTGTGAAGCAAAATACGTTAAAAATAAATTAGAATATATTTTTATTTTTTGAGGCATAAATTCTTTGCATAGCTATGTTTATGGGAATAATTTATAACAAAGAAAAAGGG
>WFMU01000218.1 GCA_015488935.1 Flavobacteriaceae bacterium
ACATATTATTTGTAAAGCATTTTTTATCTAAAAAGGAAACAAGGAACAACTACATATTTCTACGATATTGTCCACCAACATGAAATAATGCATTGGTAATTTGTCCAAGAGAGCAAACTTTAGTAGCGTCCATTAATTGTTCAAAAATATTTTCGTTATTAATAGATTTTTCTTGTAATAAGCGCAATTGTTCTTGTACTTTAGTTTCATTTCCTTTGTTGAGGTTATTTACCACTTCAATTTGATATTGTTTTTCTTTTTCGGTTGCACGAATTACTTCTTTTGGTATTTCGGTTGGTGAGCCTTTAGAACTCAAAAAGGTATTTACACCAATAATCGGAAATTCTCCAGTGTGTTTTAAGGTTTCGTAATACAAACTTTCTTCTTGTATTTTACTGCGTTGGTACATGGTTTCCATAGCACCAAGCACACCGCCACGCTCGGTAATTCTGTCAAATTCTTTATAGATGGCTTCTTCTACCAAATTGGTAAGTTCTTCGATAATAAAAGCACCTTGTATTGGATTTTCGTTTTTTGCTAATCCTAATTCTTTATTTATAATTAACTGAATTGCCATTGCTCTACGAACACTTTCTTCGGTTGGCGTAGTAATTGCCTCATCATAAGCATTGGTATGTAGCGAATTACAATTATCATAAATAGCATATAGAGCTTGTAATGTGGTACGAATATCATTAAAGTCAATTTCTTGTGCGTGTAACGAACGTCCAGAAGTTTGAATGTGATATTTTAGCATTTGTGCTCTAGCGTTTGCACCGTATTTATTTTTCATTGCTTTTGCCCAAATTTTACGTGCCACACGTCCGATTACCGAATATTCTGGGTCTATTCCATTAGAGAAAAAGAACGAAAGATTAGGACCAAATTTATTGATATCCATACCACGTGAAAGGTAATATTCTACATAGGTAAATCCGTTAGAAAGCGTAAATGCTAATTGCGAGATTGGATTTGCTCCTGCTTCAGCAATATGGTATCCAGAAATTGAAACGGAATAAAAATTACGGATATTATTTTCGATAAAATACTCTTGAACATCACCCATTAATCGCAAGGCGAATTCTGTAGAGAAAATACAGGTATTTTGTGCTTGGTCTTCTTTTAAAATATCAGCTTGTACGGTTCCGCGTACTTTGGCAATGGTTTCGTATTTTATTTTATTGTAAATTTCTTGTGGCAGAACTTCATCACCAGTAACACCAAGAAGCATTAAACCTAAACCGTTGTTGCCTTTTGGTAAATTACCTTGATATGCTGGTTTTTTAACGCCTTTTTCTTTATAAATGGCTTTTATTTTTGCTTCGGTTTCTTTTTCTAATCCGTTGGCAACGATATATTTTTCACATTCTTGGTCGATGGCAGCATTCATAAAAAAACCGAGCATCATTGGTGCAGGACCGTTAATAGTCATAGAAACGGATGTCATTGGATTGGTAAGTTCGAATCCAGAATACAGTTTTTTTAAATCGTCTAAGCAGCAGATAGAAACTCCAGCATTTCCAATTTTTCCATAAATATCTGGTCGTAAATCTGGGTCATTTCCATAAAGAGTAACACTGTCAAACGCTGTTGAAAGACGTTTTGCATCCATACCAGCACTTACATAATGAAAACGTCTGTTGGTACGTTCTGGACCACCTTCGCCAGCAAACATTCTGGTTGGGTCTTCTCCTGTTCGTTTAAACGGATAAATTCCTGCTGCATACGGAAATTCTCCGGGAACATTTTCAGTTAAAATCCAGTATAAAATATCGCCCCAAGCTTGGTATTTTGGTAAGGATATTTTTGGTATTTGTAATTGTGATAAAGAGGTTGAATGTGTTTTTATATTAATTTCTTTATCGCGTACTTTAAAGGTGTATATTTCGTTTTGGTATCGTTGTTTTTTGTTATTCCAGTTATAAATACTATCCCAATTATGAGGATTTAAGTCCATTTTTACTCTTGCAAATTCTTTAAATAAGAGTGTTAAAAATTCTTGATTTTCTTCACTATTCGTACTGGTAATTTTTTCTTCATTTAGTCCGTTTTCTGTTAGTAAATCGTTTTGAGATACTTTAGCGTTTATATTTGCAACGGAGCGTATGGTTTGAAAAATACCGTATAGTTTTTGTGCAATTTCTCGTTGTTCTATGGCTATTTTATCGTAATTGCGATTGTTTTCGGTTATTTCGGATAAATATCGTGTTCTGTTTGGTGGTATGATAAATTGTTTTTCGCTCATTTCTGAAGTAATTTCAAAAGAGCTATTCCAATTTAATTTGTATTTCGAAACAATTTTATTTACAATTGCTCTGTATAAGCTGTTCATTCCAGGGTCGTTAAATTGCGAGGCTATGGTTCCATAAACAGGCATATTATCCATTGGCGTATCCCAAAGATTATGGTTGCGCATGTATTGTTTTTTTACATCGCGTAAAGCGTCTAAGGCACCTCGTTTGTCAAATTTATTTAGCGCAATTAAATCTGCAAAATCTAACATATCAATTTTCTCCAATTGTGTTGCTGCACCGTATTCTGGTGTCATTACGTAGAGAGAAATATCGGAATGTTCGGTAATTTCTGTATCGCTTTGTCCAATACCTGAAGTTTCTAAAATGATTAAGTCGTAGTTTGCTTCTTGTAGTACTTCAATGGCGTGACTTACATGTTTTGATAAGGCTAAATTGGATTGGCGTGTTGCTAATGAACGCATATAAACTCTATCGTTTTTAATGGCATTCATTCTAATTCTATCGCCAAGTAAAGCACCTCCTGTTTTTCGTTTGGAAGGGTCAACGGATACGATGGCAATTTCTTTTTTTGGAAAATCTGCTAAAAATCGGCGTACTAATTCATCTACTAAAGATGATTTTCCTGCACCGCCTGTACCTGTTATTCCTAATACTGGTACTTTAGAATTTTTTGTAAAGTTGGTTACTTTATCAAATACTTCTGGTTTATTTTCTGCTAGCGAAATATAACGAGCAATAGCATTTACATTTTTGTTTTTTATTTTATTTACTTCTGGAATGTCTAAATCTGCAACATTAAAATCACATTGTTGTATCATGTCGTTAATCATGCCTTGTAATCCCATTTTTCTACCATCGTCTGGCGAGTAAATTCTGGTAATTCCATAAGCCATTAAATCTTTGATTTCGGATGGTAGAATTACACCACCGCCACCACCAAAAATTTTGATTTGTGGTGCGCCTTTTTCTTGCAATAAGTCATACATATATTTAAAATACTCGTTATGTCCACCTTGATAAGAGGTCATTGCAATAGCATTTGCATCTTCTTGAATGGCTGTATTTACAACTTCTTCTACGGATCTATCATGTCCTAAATGAATTACTTCGACACCTGTGGCTTGTATAATTCTACGCATGATGTTTATGGCAGCATCGTGTCCGTCAAAAAGGGAAGCAGCAGTTACAATTCGTATTTTATGGTTTGGTTTATATGGCTTTATTTGTTCCATTTTTAGTACTTGGTTTGGGGTCGCAATTTACGGATTTTTAGGTTTAGATTGTAGGAATTGGAATAGATTTTAATACAGGTAATTTGCTTTTAAAAAGAATTAAAATGAATATTTTAAGAAAAACTACACTTTTGAGTAATACAAGATGTTACTTTAAGCCTTAATTTTGTCAAAAACCTAAACCATGGATACAAGATATATCAGAAATAGATTATATTTAAGCCCAAAAGATCAAAAAACTATAAAAAATACTCCTATATTGTTAGGAGGAAGTGGAATTGGAAGTGTTATTGCAGAATGTGCTTTGCGTTTTGGCTTCGAAAATATTACCATTATTGATGGAGATCAAGTAGAATTGTCTAATTTAAATAGACAAAATTATACGGAAGAGGATATTTCAACAGATAAAACTGCGGCATTATACAAGCGATTAAAGTCTATAAATAAAGATGCAAAAATAACCTGTCATGCCAAATTTTTAACTACAGAAAATATTAGTTCTTTTATTGATGGTTCTGAAATTGCAATTAATGCATTGGATTTTTCTTCGGATGTTCCATTGTTGTTTGATTCTATTTGTAAAGAGAAAAATATTCCTGTATTACATCCTTATAATTTGGGTTGGGGTGGTTTGGTAACTGTACTTACTTCAGATAGTTTATCGTTAGATTCGATAGCCAAGCCAAATGAACGGTTTAATGAACTAAATGTAGTTGAATATGCGTCGAGTTATTTGAATTTTTGGGGGAAACCACAAAAATGGATTGATGATATTATTGAAGATTATAAGAATGAAAAGGAAAAAATATCGCCACCTCAATTATCTATTGCATCTTGGATTGTTGCTGCAATGTGTACACATATTCTTTTTAATATTGCAACAAAAAAAGAAATCAAAAAATTCCCTGAATTTTACTTATCTACAATAATGGGTAGCTAAATGAGCTTATTACTAGTAGCAAAAGATATTGCTTCAGAAATATTTGCTACTTCTAATTTTCTAAATAAATTTCTTCTATGGAATTTTACAGTATCAGGAGATACAAAGATTGCTTCGGCTATTTCGCCAATGGTATAACCTCTAATAGAAAAATGTAGTACTTCTTTTTCTCTATTTGAGAGTTTAATTTTTTCGGTAGCTTTCCAAAAATTCCCTTCCAAATCGTATTTAAATATTTTATTATCTCCTTTTTTATATATTTTAATATTTCCAGACTGATGTTCTTTAGATAAGGATATGATACAAATGGCTTTCCATATTTTTCCTTCTTTATTTAGGAACATAGGTGTTAATTTCTGATTTATCAGAAAAGTTTTTCCGTCTTGATTTTTTAAGTGAAAATCATAAGAAATGGTGTGAAATAATCTTTCATCTACAGGAATTTTATCATAAAAATCGAATCCAATAGTATTAATTTTAAGTAATAAATCAAGGTCTTCTTTTATTACATATTTAAAATAAAAGGCGTATCCCATTTCTTGGACTTCTTCTGGCGTTTCTCCACATAAAAATAGTGGATTATCAGATACATATTCAAAGCCTTTTTTTTGATAATCTATGATATATATGCTTTTATATGTAGTTCTTGCAAATGCTTTAACAGGCTCTAAATAATTTGCTGTTTTTTTAAACTCATCATCCGATAAATTATTAACCGTATTTCTTAATGAGAAAAAATCATTTACGTCAGTCATAATACTTATAATAGGTTTCCTTTAACAAATATATGGATTTTTTCTCATTAAAGCATTTGTTTTATAA